>SLDF01000351.1 GCA_007125435.1 Saprospiraceae bacterium | reverse complement strand
CGCTATAGCATTGATAATCATCCTTTTACGCTTTTGTACTTTTCAATACGATTCACTTGATTTGTCAAAAAAGTTAGCTCTTTTTTGTCAGTTTTATTAACTCTTAAAATTCGGGTTAAACCATATAGAGCTTGAATCATCGGTCAGTGGTCATCACATCAAGATTTTGAAACAAATACCATTCTTGACAATCCGCTCTTTTTTACTACCTTGGTCGTTACAAATGATCATGACCTATGAATCTGAGTCTGACCGACCAAGTCATCATTATCGCCTTTCTTTTATTGAGTCTATTGATTGGTATTTCATTTGCCAGGCAAGCGGGTAAAAGCAGTAAAAACTTCTTTTTATCCGGCAGGGACATGCCTTGGTGGCTATTAGGCATATCAATGGTGGCCACTACATTTTCAGCAGATACGCCAAACCTGGTCACTGATATTGTCAGGGCACATGGTGTCGCCGGTAATTGGACCTGGTGGGCGTTTCTACTTACCGGCATGTTGACTGTTTTTGTCTATGCCAGATTATGGAGAAAGTCCGGTGTGATGACGGATTTGGAGTTTTATGAATTGCGATACAGCGGTCAGAAGGCGGCATTACTCCGGGGGTTCAGAGCCCTGTATCTCGGTGTAGTCCTTAATGTGCTCATCATGGCATCGGTGACGCTGGCGGCCATTAAGATTGCAGGCATCATGTTAGGAATTTCACCTGTCCAGACAGTGATCATCGCTTCTGTGGTTACAGTGATTTATTCGGCTCTTGGCGGATTAAAAGGTGTCATTGTCACAGATTTCTTTCAGTTTATCCTGGCTATGGTAGGTGCTGTAGGGGCATGTATTATTATCGTGAACCTCCCCCAGGTCGGCGGTCTGAATTCTTTGCTATCAGCAGAAGCCGTACGCGACAAACTATCGCTTGTACCTGACTTTAATGATCCCAGTATTTACTTGCCCATATTTTTGATTCCCTTATTGGTGCAATGGTGGTCTGTGTGGTACCCCGGTGCGGAGCCGGGAGGTGGCGGATATATAGCACAAAGAATGTTTGCCGCTAAAACTGAAAAGCACGCTGTGGGTGCTACCCTACTCTTTAATATAGCCCACTATGCCCTACGACCGTGGCCGTGGATATTGATAGCGCTGGCATCTCTGGTCGTATTTCCGGAGCTTTCAGACATCAAATCGGCGTTCCCTACTATAGATGATAAGATATTAAAAAATGATCTGGCCTATCCAGCTATGCTGACATACCTACCCAGTGGTTTTTTGGGCTTGGTGCTCGCATCCCTGATCGCTGCATTCATGTCTACACTATCTACCCATCTCAACTGGGGTGCTTCATACATCACTCATGACTTTTATAAGCGATTCATCGATCCGGATGTTTCTGAAAAAAAACTGGTCAGCATTGGCCGCTGGTCTACCCTATTCCTGATGGCCGCAGCAGCATTGTTGGCTCTCGCCATGTCAAATGCATTAGAGGCATTTGAAATACTTCTGCAGGTCGGTGCCGGCACCGGGCTTTTATTCATATTGCGGTGGTTTTGGTGGCGCATCAATGCATGGAGCGAAATCGCTGCAATGATCGCCTCGTTTATCATCGCCCTTTTCCTGAGTATCATCTGGAAAAAAGCCGGCTGGCCAGAATTGCCTTCACACATCAAGCTCCTCCTGGGTGTAGCCGGCACTACTGTCGCCTGGGTCGTAGTCACACTTGTCACCAAGCCCACGGACCATGAGACCCTCTTGCGGTTTTATCGCACCATCAGACCGCATGCGGCCGGCTGGTCGAAATTCTTAAAACAACATAATCAGGAAACTCTGCCGTCAGGAAGTTTCATTAATGAGATTCTGGCTATGCTCATCGCCTGTACCATGGTTATTGGTGTTCTTTTTGCAACCGGATTTGTAATCTATGGCCTTTACACAAAAGCCATCATCTTTGGTGTAATTGCTGTTTTAAGTACCGCAAGCCTCATTGTTGTGTGGAAAAAGCTTAGATTTGTATAAAAAGATAATATGAACTCCTGGCACGATTTAGATCCCGGACAACACGCACCGGAAACAGTCAACGCAATCATCGAAATACCCAAACGCTCACGGGCTAAATATGAACTGGAAAAGAAGACCGGTATCCTTAAAATGGATCGCGTGCTCTACTCATCCTTCTTTTACCCGTGCAACTACGGCTTCATCCCTCAGACCTACTGCGATGATAATGACCCATTAGACATTCTTGTGATTAGTGATGAGATCATTCCTCCTCTCTGCCTACTGGAAGCTACCGTCATCGGCGCTATGCGAATGCTGGACAATGGAGAGCTTGATGATAAGATCATCGCTGTAGCCAGCAGAGATAAAAGCGTCTCGCACATCCAAAGCCTGGACGAAATGCCGGATCACTTCATGAATGAAATCCGACACTTCTTCGAAGAATACAAACAACTAGAGAAAAAGGAAGTAGCCGTCGAAGGATTCGTCAATAAAGCCGCAGCTCAGAAAATCGTAACAGAAGCCATCGAGCTGTACAAAACGGATATCCTGCCTAATTTGTAAAAATCAAACGCCGATCTCGTATCTTTGCATCATGGATGCATCGAAAACAACCACTAGAGATATACGACTGCTCACGAGAGAAGAGCTAGAAAACCAGCTTTTAGCCGCTGGAGAAAAAAAATTTAGAGCTCAACAAATCTGGCAATGGCTTTGGCAAAAAGGTGCCAGGTCTTTTGACGAAATGACTAATCTGTCTATAGATCTGAGAAACTTCTTGCAAATGCACTATGATCTCAGACCTATCGTGACCGATCAAGTCCAGAAGAGCCTGGACGGAACAATCAAAACGAGGTTTAAGCTCCACGATGGACACTTCATGGAAGCCGTCTTGATACCCGTACCCGATGACAACCGCTATACAGTCTGTGTATCTTGTCAGGTAGGATGCAGCCTCTCCTGCAAGTTTTGTGCCACCGGACAGATGAAGCGTGTCCGCAATCTGGATGCCGGCGAAATTGTAGATCAAGTCGTCGAAGTCAACAAACAAGCTCTGGAACACTTCAATCATCCACTGACCAATATCGTCTACATGGGTATGGGAGAGCCCCTATTAGCCTTTAACCCCGTGATGAAAAGCATAGAACACATCACTTCCCCTGAGGGCCTGGGCATGTCACCTAGAAGAATAACCGTCAGTACAGCCGGTATTGCAAAAATGATTCGTAAGCTTGGAGATATGGAAGTAAAGTTCAATCTGGCTTTGTCGCTTCACGCCGCTGATGATGAAAAGAGAAATGCCATCATGCCCATCAATGAGCAAAATAACCTTGAAGTCCTCATGGATGCACTGGAGCACTTCTATTACAAAACGCACAACAAGATCACATACGAATACATCGCGCTACAAGGCATCAATGACAGCCTCGATGACGCTAAGAAGCTCGTAAACTTGTGCAAACGCTTTCCTGTCAAAGTCAATATCATCGAGTATAACCCCATAGACGGTGTACAATTCCACAAATCTAATGAGGAAGATATAGATAAGTTTGCAGCCTTCCTTACCAGACACAAGGTCAATGTCACACTCAGGCGCAGTCGCGGCAAGGATATTGATGCAGCCTGTGGACAATTGGCCAATAAAAATTAATTGACTAGAGCGTGTAAGATTATGCCTATCCACCATAAAAGCAAAATTCACCACTATAATTTACAACTCACCTGGACAGGCAATACAGGAGCAGGCACATCCGCATACGATGCCTATCAAAGAGACTTCGTCATCGAGACCGGGGGAAAAGAGATTCTCTCAGGATCGGCTGATCGCGCCTTCCTTGGCAATCCATCTCTATATAATCCTGAGGAATGGCTATTGGCATCCCTGAGCAGCTGCCATATGCTTTGGTTTTTGCATGGATGTACGGATCAAGGCGTTATTGTTACTGACTATCGAGATCTTCCCAAAGGAGAAATGATCGAACATCGCGATGGTAGTGGTGAATTTACCCAGGTGACCTTATATCCAAAGGTAATCACAGATACTGAGGTGGAACATACTATTTTAGCTGACTTACATCACCATGCCCACCAAAAATGTTTCATTGCTCGATCAGTTAATTTTGAAGTGGTTGTCCAACCGCAATTCTAGAGCGCAGGTCTTATAACAATCCTTTAGGGCAAAATCCCATTCATCAAAAATAAAAAAGCGGCTACCGCATCCTCATGCTGGTAACCGCTCTTTATAAAGTAGCCCGTAGGGGATTCGAACCCCTGCTACCAGGATGAAAACCTGGCGTCCTAACCCCTAGACGAACGGGCCATTCCTAGCCTTATCTCGACACTCATTTGTGCCGTTTTCTGTAAGGCAGGGCAAATATATAAACACTCTCATAATTACAAAAATTTATATGATAAAATTGTTAAAAAAACTATCACCTATGATTTCTGTTACTTTTTTAGTATTTTTAGCTTGAAATCAACTATTATTGTTACTTTTACACTAAGCAAATTAAAAAAGAAAAACATATGGCAAAAAGAATTGCAATCAATGGATTTGGAAGAATAGGTAGAATCACCTTTAGAATTTTAGAGTCGATGCCCGATGTAGAGGTCGTGGCCATCAATGACCTTACAGATGTGGCTACTTTGGCTCACCTTTTGAAGTATGACTCAGCACAGGGCATCTTCGATGCTGACGTAGAAGCTAAGGAAAATGGTATAGCGGTAAATGGTCGTCTTGTCAAAGCTTACAGTGAGAAAGACCCCAAAAGTCTTCCCTGGAAATCTGACAACATCGATATCGTTTTAGAATGCACAGGTTTGTTCAGGAATGCGGAGAAAGCCGGATGGCACATAGAAGCCGGTGCCAAGAAAGTAGTCATATCTGCACCCGGATCCGGTGATGGCGTATCGACTATTGTACTTGGTGTCAATGATGAGAACATTGATCCCAGCCAGAATATCTACTCCAATGCTTCATGCACCACCAACTGCCTCTCACCATTGGCAAAGGTGATTGTTGACAACTTTGGCTTTGTATATGGCTCTATGGTTACCATTCACGCTTATACAGGTGATCAGAGACTCCAGGACGCCCCACACAAGGATTTGAGACGCGCCAGAGCAGCAGCTACCAATATTGTACCGACAACTACCGGTGCAGCCAAGGCAGCAGCTATCGTCATCCCTGAGTTGAAAGGTAAGATGTCCGCTATGGCTTATAGAGTACCTACCATTACAGGTTCATTAGTCGAGGTCAATTGCGTACTCGAAAAAGAAACCACCACAGAAGCCTTCAATGAGGCCGTCAAAAAAGCATCAGAAGGTAGATTAAAAGGTATCTTGAAGTACAATACCGACCCTATCGTAAGTTCTGACATCATTGGCAGTCCATACTCATCCATCTTTGATGCTGAGCTCACAGAGGTGAATGGCAAATATCTAAAGGCAGTGACATGGTATGACAATGAAGCCGGTTACTCACACCGATTAGCTGAGTTGGCAGTGAGAATCTGAAGTCGATAATCTACTGTAGAATATACAAGGTTGCTCAGAAATGGGCAACCTTTTTCTATTTTTGAAGGATAAAATATCATCAATGAGTATTCAATTGTTCAAATCCCTACACGTCATTGGCTTCGTTGCCTGGTTTGCCGGCTTATTTTATCTCGTCCGATTATTCGTTTACCACCGCGAGGCCTTCGACAGGGAAGACCATGAGCAGAAGGTCCTCCACAGTCAGTACAGCATCATGGAGCGTCGTCTCTACCACATCATCACCCAGCCCGCCATGATACTCACATGGGCAGCAGGTATAGCCATGCTCATCATCAATCCCGCCTACCTATCCATGGGCTGGATGCACCTCAAGCTCACCCTCCTGATAGGCCTTACCATCTATCACTTTAGCCTCTCCCGTATGATGGGTCGCCTCCAGGCATCCACCGTCACCATGACCTCTTTCCAGTTTAGATTATACAATGAAGTGCCCACTATCCTCCTCATCGGCATCGTCCTCCTCGCCGTTTACAAAAGCCTCATCGACATGCTCGCTGTCTTTGGCGTACTCTTTGCCGTATCCATCCTTCTCTTTCTATTTGCTCGCTGGTATAAGAAAAAACGCAGCAATAGCAATCGATAGATCACAAATGGGATACATTGTTTTTTGGTGATTAGGGCGTGCCCCCTTACTATCGTGCGGGGTCGGGCTATCCGCTTGTATTCACAGGTCTGCCATAGAGTGTCGCTGCTGTTTTAAGTGGCTTCCGTTCGGTCGCCCCTCCCTCCAGCGCTCCACTACATATGCCATACCTGCTCATATCACTTCTATCCCTCACGTAGAAATCGGTTGTCGGTTGTCAGTTGTCGGTTGGGTGATACGGGCATCAAAAGTTTAACGCTTCGCTGTTTAAAGTCAAGCCATCGGCTAGCGCCTTTGCTTGACGTTTACGCTACGTGGACTTTGTCCACTTCGCTGTTTAGGCTTGAAGATGATTGATAGCTTTCAAGTTCTATTTGGATAAAAGCTCCTTATTAACAAGATGCCTATAACTTTCCAATAGAAGCTCTGCTATAAACGCGAGCGTAGCGAGTTAAACGTGAGCAAAGCGAACTAAACGCGAACGATAGTGAGTTAAACATGAGCAAAGCGAATTAGAAGTTTACGCTTCGCTGTTTAATGTTTGAGATGCGCTTCGCGTTCTCAAACGTTTACGCTGCGATAGCGTCGCTATCTACGCTGTTTATGCTTGTAGATAACTGATAACTTTCAAGTTTTATTGGTAGGTTCGGCCGATTGGTTTTGTCACGATTTTTGCTTCTTCAACACAAAAATAACGCCAAAACATTTGGTGACAAATTCACAAACCAAGAGCTAACGCCCCGGGCTATTAATATGTCACCACACCGTAGCTTGGATGAGTCCCCATGT
>SLDF01000013.1 GCA_007125435.1 Saprospiraceae bacterium | reverse complement strand
TTGTAACTTGAAGCTTGTGGCTTGAAGCTTGTACCTTGCTGCTCGCATCAGCGATGCGTAGTGGGTCGCGACCGAAAGGGAGTGAGTCCGCAGGACCGAGCGAACAGCGAGCCCCGAAGCGTAGCGACCCGCAACGGAGTGGAGGGTGATGCCCAAAGCAATAGAATTAATATCCTTGTCCAAGTGTCAAGCATTTCATAAAATCAATATTACTAGTCTGAAAATGTGAGAAGATTTCACTATTTTTGTCAACTGATTTTTAAAGTGACAGTGATTATAGCTGCTGCTTATCAGTTAAAGATAACGAATCGAAAAACAAACAAAACAGAAAATATGCAATCATTAAATGATGAGCAGGTCACTGCTTTAAGGGATATGGGCTTTGATGGATGGAAGAATGTCTATTGGCAAATGACACCGGAAGAGCTTGTAGAAGAAACCATAAAACGCGGTATGGGTGTCCTCTCGGATACAGGAGCCATATGCATAGAGACAGGTAGCTTCACAGGCCGTTCGCCAAAGGATAGGTTCATAGTCAGAGATGACATTACAGAAAATAAAGTAGACTGGAACGACATCAATCAACCTATTGATGGTCAACACTTTGACAATATAGAAAAAGGTATCAAAGCCTACTTCAAGGGTAAAGATATGTTTGTCAGAGATGCTGTCGTCTGTGCGGATCCGAGATACAGAATCAAAGTAAGAGTCGTCACACAGTACCCTTGGTCTAATCAGTTTGCCGGGAATATGTTTATCCGTCCATCGGCTGAGGAGCTTGAGGACTTCAAGCCGGATTGGACCGTAATATGTGCGCCGGAATTTACCGTAGACCCAAAAGAAAATGGCTTACGCCAGGGCAATTTCTCTTTGCTTAATTTTGGTAAGCAAATGGCTCTGGTAGGAGGCTCGGGCTATACTGGTGAAATCAAGAAGGGCATTTTCTCTGTGCTCAACTTTGTACTGCCTACCAACAGAGGTGTGCTTCCGATGCACTGCTCAGCCAATAAAGGTAAGGATGGCGACACGGCTCTTTTCTTTGGACTCTCAGGTACGGGTAAGACCACATTGAGTGCTGACCCGGATAGATATCTCATAGGAGATGACGAACACGGATGGTCAGATGATGGTATTTTTAACTTTGAAGGCGGCTGCTATGCCAAGTGTGTCGACCTTACAGAAGAGAAAGAACCGGAAATATACAGAGCTGTCAAGCACGGTGCTATCCTAGAAAACATAAGATTTTTTCCCGGCACACGCAAGGTAGACTATACCAATATTGAGGTGACAGAAAACACACGGGTGTCTTACCCCATCCATCATATAGAAAATGCTCTAGAGCCGTCTGTAGGTGGTCACCCGGAAAACATCTTTTTCCTGACTTGTGACGCATGGGGTGTATTGCCTCCGATTTCTAGGCTAACGCCCGGCCAGGCTATGTTTCACTTTCTATGTGGATACACAGCAAAAGTGGCCGGTACAGAAGAAGGCATCACTGAGCCTAAAGGGGCGTTTTCGGCTTGTTTTGGCGCGCCTTTTATGCCACTTCATCCGACGGCATATGCAGAAATGCTGGGCGAAAAGCAAAAAATCCATAACAGCAGAATCTGGCTGGTCAATACAGGCTGGACCGGTGGAGCATATGGTGTAGGTAGCCGAATTAAACTTAGGTACACAAGAGCTATGATTGCTGCTGCACTTAAAGGTGAACTTGATGATGTTCAATATACAAAGCACGAGGTGTTTGGGATTTCATTTCCAAATCAAGTACCTAATGTACCCGACGATATGTTGAACCCTAAAAATACGTGGTCAGACAAAGAGGCCTATGATGCACAAGCTGCAAAGCTATCCATCGCCTTTAATAAGAATTTTGAAAAGTTTGCCGATAAAGCTAACGAAGAAATTCTTAATGCCGCACCAAAGATTAAGTCTTAAGCGTTATAAGAAACACATAATCATAGGTGAAATGCAATACTGTCGGCTGTCTTTATATAGATTGTCGGCAGTTTGTTTTTTTTAGCCTAGCCGACCCTTTATTCAAGATATAATCTCTGCCAATCCCTAGAGAGGCTGTCATAATCCTATACCTGATGATGAAGGTGTATCAATACGAAGTGAAAGGCAACCCCTGGTCTTATGGCTTGGTTTATTAATTTGGCTTGGGCATCACCCTCCTCCTGCCGTCGTCAGGTCGCTACGTTCCGTGGCTCACTATTCGTTCGGCCTCGACTTCGCTAAGGCTTCGTCGAGTCTGGCTACGCATACGCTACGCCACCACTTCACATCGCTGATGCGAATCTCTTATTTAACCCTCATTACGAATTTGCAATACATAATTCGGATTAAGCAGATGATTCTGTTTATTTCTTGCTACTCTTTGTCATGATCTCAGGTCTTTTTACCAGGTAATAACCTACGGAGAGTGCAATAATTATACTGGCCAGACCTATATTTGTGATGCCATCAGAATGTCCAATATCCAAAACCAAAAGCTTCCTGCCTACAGCTATGAGCCCGATCAGCAGAATGCTCTGAACCTTGATACTGTGCTCCTCGATATACACATTGAAGGTGTCAATCAGCTCTATGGCGATAAGGATATTGAAGAACACTGGCAGCACCATGGCGGTCTGTTCTTTTGTGACCAATAGCCGAGGGCTATTTTCCTGAGGTGTAAGTATAGCCTTGCCAAATTGATAAAAAAGCTCTACCACTTCTATAGCTATGTACAGAGCCACTACAGCAGTGAGCAAGTAAAACACTACGACTTCAAACTTCTTGATCAAAGAGCCTTTCATAGACCGGCAAATTGAAAAGGTTTTGATGGCACAAATGCTTTGGATGATTCGCCGGCATAGGTTTGATTCTCGGCTAATGCCAGCTTTTGCACACCAGCTGACGAGTCAAAGTCTAGTTCAGCAAAATCGATCCATAGGGTATTTGGAGTCATTACATTCTCAAAGTAATACACCAAATTCTTTTGGTCAGCTACAGTACGCCACCTGGTCGAAGACAGATTGGGAAATCCCTCAGTAGATATGCCATAAGGTACAGAACAGTTTCTAATAACACTAAAAACACTGGCCACCGCTACTCTCGTATTGTCTGTCTGAGGAATAGCCTTAATGTAATATGAGGCTCTTACAAAGCGGTCTTCTGCTTTATTGGTTCCGGGCAAAAATATATTACCTGGAATATTTTGCCAATAGGCATTAATAGCTCTTTGGTCGCTGTATTGCGGATCATTTGTCATGACCGTGTATGATGGATCGTGATGAATGGTTAATTCCCCATTGACATATTCAAAAATTGCATTGTCACCCGAAGGGTCACTTAGTGACAAGTGTATGGTTGTAAACTTATCCGTACCCGGGATGAAGTCTGTCACGACGACAAAGTCTGCATTTCTAAAGCCCTCTACTGCTTCTGCTACAGTGGCATAATTATCCAGAGCATACTGAGCCCATAATGAAATCGAGAGGCCTTTTTGGTCTCCATCTTTCTCAAATGCCGGATACTGAGAATTGACCAGCCACAACATATTTGCAAATAACCCTTTTTCATTCATACCGTCAGGGGCTGCAATATCCCATGAGCTCAATATTACACTTCCATATTTGGAGGTCCATTGGACGGAGTTGGACCCTACTTCACCGTTTCGCTCCATACCTCTGGGGAATAGCCACATATTAGCCGGAATATCAATCGCAAAGTCCATACTTCTAGCTGTGAGGATGGTATTGTTAGGGCCCTTGTACATCACTCTGGTGCAGGCCTGATGATCTTGTGTGCTTAAAACCAATATAACGAAGCAAAGGCAAAACTGCCAAAATATAGTTGCTTTCATGAGGAAGTCGTTTGTTTAATTGAACTTATAGTTGTGAACCGCAATTTAATACATTCTAATTGAAACACAATGGTTTAAACCGCTTTATTAAATCGAGTAAGTATTAAGCGTATGGATTTTCTTACAGCAATCGCATAGGGTTACCTTCTAACTGTCTCTTGACCATTATATAATCCAGGTAGTAAAGTACCTTGACAGAAAAGCTGTTAAATTGAGGGTTTGTAAAAATATCACCGACGGACCTAGAATAGGGTATGTCAAGTCTGTTTTGTGTGTCATCCAATAAATTTTTCCAAACAATAACGATATCACTACCGGGTGCAAATCGCCATGTATAGACAAGGTCAATCGTGAATAAATTGTACGTCAGACTATTTACAAAGTCTCCACTTTCCGTCCTACCAGTGTACTCTGTACTTTTCAACTCCCCTTCTTCTCCCAGAATATAAAACGTGTGAAAGTCTACCTTTGTCCAATAGTGTCGCATTCTCAATGTGATGTTGTGGTAGGGGTTGAAGTTAATCCTCGCTGAGAGGAGGTTGTCTAATATGAGTTGATTCCTTCTGGCAAAGATGATGTCTTCACGTTTTAAGGTATTGAAGCCTACAGAGTTTGACCTCTTTGGGACAAAGCTGACCTCATTGCGCATATCAAAGACTTGACTGTTGATCAGGAAGAAAAAGTGGTCATTTACTCTGAACCGAGGAGAAAACCTGAGATGCCGCACATCCCTTCCGTCTTCATCAAACCACCTGTATGACGCTCTAAGGTCATATGCAAATCGTCGTCTATAATCTGTAGATATAAAACCTCCGGCCTGATAATTTTTGGGAAAGGCGTAAAACCGGCTAAAATCTCTGGTTCTTGGCTCAAAATAATCAAACGTCTCAACCGGTGAAGCACTGCCAAAAAAACTAAATGCAAAAAATTTCCTGGTCATGAAAAACGAATTCAGATCCAATCTGAAATCATTAAAAACATCAGGCTGGTGTAGCCTCTGGTATGTAGTAGTCAAGCTTACATTGCCTCTGTTGAGAAACCACCATGGAGAGAAGATATTGTAACGCATTTCTGCTACACCTCGTCTTTCATTTGTTCTGGGCAGAAAGCCTAAATCATTGGGGTCGTAATTGAAGGATTTTTCATAGTACCGCAGTGCATACTGAAACTCTCCCCTCGTCTTTTCAAAATAAAGCTTATAGGCGTGGCCAACATCGTTTTGGTCTTCAAACATCTTAGCACTGATGATACCGTTACCGGTTATCATGTACGAATTGTCCTTGTTTCTCAGTCCAAACTCTGCGGCCGTAACATTGGCATCATATGCGCTGCCTTCTCTCCATACGTTGGTATTGACCAGTGAGGCATAGGAGTTGTTGGGTAGGTTTTGATCCAGTACGAAGACATTGTAATTTGTCAACGGATTGATCAGTACCTGTCCTTCTTCCCCATCTAGTGTGACGTAATCTGCATATGTACGACTTTCAATACCATTAAACACGCCAATACCCAGGCCCTTATCCGTCCGTCCCGATAATTTTGAAGCATTGATGAGCTCATTGTTTATGGGCACATTGGTCACCTGTGCTCCCTCCGGCAAAAGATCCGGCAACTGACCTACGAGGAATGGATTCTCTCCTATCCGCCTGGTATAGAATATATCAGATCTCTCGAAAAGCTCAGTACCTTCAGTGAAGAATGGGCGATTATCTTCAAACTCTATCTCGAAAGGTGTCAGGTTAAGCACCTGATCATCAAATCGCACTTGGCCAAAATCAGGAATCAAAGCCATGTCCAGTGTAAATGCGTCAGATAGCCCCACTTTGACATCCATTCCTCCCGTGATTGTGCTTCTAAAAGGACTGCCTGCAACACGCCTGTCAACATCGGCGTAGCCGGCAACAAAAGGCGTGATGGATACCCTGGGCGGAGACTTGATGTTGCGAATACCGGTAAGGACGCCGTTTTGAAACAATAGATTGTTGATCGCCGGCGTCCTTTCGTTCCACCAGCTTTCTTCCCTTACCCTGCGCACGTATCGCCCAAAGTTAATGTACCATTCTTGTTCTTTCTTTTTTGGGAACCTCAATGCTGAATATGGAATTTCCAGTTCTACCGTCCAGCCATCTTCCGTAATTTGTACGCCTGAAATCCACACGGCATCCCAGCTGGTATCGTATTCTCTAGGGGCTTGTATCCGACGGTCAATTTGTACATTACCGGGCGTGACAATAAACTCAAACGCCAACTGTCCGGCTTTATAACTATCAAATTGTACGGCAAACCAATCTGTATTGGCTATTTCATCTCTAGGAGACAACTCCTTGAGTATACTATCCGGAGCAGTATCATACAGTCTGGCACCGATATACATGGCATCGTCATCGTACAACACCATGATCTCAGATCTTTGGTATGGAGGCCCTCCAGGAACTGGATCAAATTGAATAAAGTCAGTAGCCTTTTCCGCCTGATCCCATACGTCCTCATCCAATATGCCATCTACTTTGATCCGGCTCTCGAGCCTATACGCTTCCAGGCGCCTTTTATCAGCATCAGAGCCTTGTCCGATGGCATTATGAGCACAGTGGAAAAGACCAATGTACACCATTGAAAGTATGACCAATTTAACTAATTTCATGAATGCTATCTTCGTATCGCATGTGCTCTAGCCGGGATAAAGACATATACACACGTTTTTTGTTCATATGTGCTCCTTACCATCTCAGAGACATTTCGCTTTTAGCCGCAAATTTACTCTGCTTTTACTTCTGAAAAGAACGCACACTCTTAAAATATACTTAATCTCTCTTTGTTTTGACAGCCGAGCCCACGACCTTCGACAGATAATAGGACAGGTGATTTAGCCGGCTTAGGTTCGATATTTGGGTTGAATTTTATATTGTCGGATAGGGCATCACCCTCCTCCTGTCGTCGTCGGGTCGCTTTTTAGAGTCTGAAAATAGCCATCTTAATGATCCCAAGTCTTGATCTTTTGAGCAATCTCTTCGAAAAAAAATACTTACGGAGTCAGGCTACCCTTGATGACATCTTCAAAGGCTAGACCCCTGCACTGCTTGATAATTTTACTTTATACTTCCTGCTTCATCGGTCGCGTAGCACTTGAGGCTATG
>SLDF01000203.1 GCA_007125435.1 Saprospiraceae bacterium | reverse complement strand
CAGCAATCCATATCATCTTGATCTATCTGTAGGTTAATTCTTGAGATGAGCAAAGCAGCATTAAATCATGGCATTAATGTCATGAAATGGGAGTTTTTGTGCTGAACTAAAACAGTTAATAAAGTTGGTTTTGGGACATATTCTTTAAAGTGTATATGCATTTATATCTTGGCACTGGGGCTTCTTATTATTTTTATGTCCAATCATCAGGAGTTGGAGATTGGTTCTGATATACTCCATAATTAGGATGACTACACTATACTATTCTGTGCAGATAAAAAGTAAAGGATAACAGATATTTAAAGGCACACCTATTCGGGTGTGCCTTTTTTCCTTTACCAATCCTTTTAGGGTTTAGGATGGACTACTTACTTTGTTGCTTCGCCTTCCCAGACCTGGCTAAGCATACCGGCTGTATATGTATAGGTATATGTCATTTTGTTTCCATCTACACTACCTGATGCCGAGAAAGAGCCCTCCATTTCTTCTCCATCTACAGTGATGGTGATTTCAAATTGAGGTATTGTAAAATTTCGGCCATTTCGCGTAGCTGTCAATGAACCACCAGTGATTTCTGCAAATCCATTGAATTGAATCTCGCTGTCATCCATACCTCTTGATACGGTGAAGTTGTAGTTTCTAGTAGTCGTTGTGTTGTTGACTGTCCATTTGTCTTCTGCAGTCCAGTTACCGACAAAGTCCTCGATTGGGTCTGTTTCTTTACTACATGAAAATAAAGTTAATGCCAATCCGAAAAATAGAAATAGTGAATACTTTTTCATGTTATGATTTTATTGATTAAATGCTCTGTTTAAAATGTTTTCTTCTTCGTCATCATGCACTTTTTTAAACCCTGTAGCAGGCGATGCGCTAGCTTTACGAGCAATGACATTATCAAAAAGTGAGCCATAATTTGCGGCAACAAAGTACCATGATCCCATATTTAGTGGTTCTTCCTGAACCCATATAAAGTGCTCTGCACCTTCATATTTTTTCTTGATGTCTTCAAGCTGGTCTTTGGGGAATGGATACAATTGCTCGACTCTAACTATGGCTACATCATCTTTTTCTAACTCTTTTTTCCTGCTCGCTAAAGCGTAGTAAATTTTTCCTGAGCAGCAGAGAACTTTCTTCACTTTTTTAGCCTTAGCCTTTGTTGTGAACTCGCTGTCGTCAATGACCTCCATAAATTGAGTCCCTGTTTTGAAGTCATCACGGCTCGATACACATTCCGGATGTCTCAATAGCGACTTGGGCGACATGACAACCAAAGGCTTTCTAAATTTCCATGCCAACTGTCTTCTTAACGCATGGAAATGATTGGCCGGTGTCGTAGAATTGATCACTACCATGTTCTGCTCTGCACACATCTGCAAAAATCGCTCCAATCTGGCACTGGAGTGTTCCGGCCCCTGACCTTCGTAGCCATGAGGCAGAAGCATAACAAGGCCGCTCATCCTCTGCCATTTACTCTGACCTGCTGCGATATACTGGTCCACGATCACCTGAGCACCATTGAAGAAGTCCCCAAACTGAGCTTCCCAAATTACAAGATTTTCAGGCGAAGCCATTGAATATCCATATTCAAATCCCAGCACAGCAAACTCGGATAACAAAGAGTTGTAAATCCTGAAGGTGCCTTGTCCCTCTTTCATCCCATTTAGTCTAGAGTATTCCTTGTAGTCGTTTTTATCATAAAAGACTGAGTGTCTATGTGAAAAGGTTCCTCTCTTGACGTCCTGGCCGGACATTCTCACATCCTTACCTTCTAGTAAGATAGAACCATAAGCCATCAGTTCACCCATTCCCCAGTCTAGCTTGTTTTCTTCGAGCGACTTTTTGGCTGACTTTAATAGCCTATTGACCTTACTTAAAGGTTCAAAACCTTTTGGTACCTTGTGTATTTCTTTTAACAAAAAATCAACTTCATCTGATGCGATGCCGGTCTTTGGTGATTTTTTAAAATCGTCAAGACTTGTGACTTTCTTTAACTTACGCCAGGCTTCTTCGGGCTCCTGGTACTTATATGGCAATGGTTTTTCTTTTACAAGGTCAAGTCGAGCCTGTAAAGTGCTCCAGAAGTCCTTCTCTAATTCTTTTGCCAAGTTGCCTTCTATACTTCCTCTAGAAACTAGAATCTTAGAATATATTTCACGAGGGTCAGGGTGTTTGCTTATTATATCATACATTTCAGGTTGGGTGAACTTAGGATCATCGCCTTCATTATGCCCGTGTTTTCTATAGCACACCATATCGATGTAGGCATCTACATGAAACTTTTGCCTAAACTCCGTAGCCAACTCGACTGCGAAAACTACAGCTTCAGGGTCGTCCCCATTGACATGGAATATAGGCGCCTGTATCATATGGCCTGAAGCTGTGCAATACGTAGAGCTCCTGGCGTCGTCAAAATCCGTAGTGAAACCTATCTGATTGTTGATGACAAAATGAATAGTCCCTCCTGTAAAATAACCTTTGAGCTTAGCCATTTGGGCAGTTTCATAAACCACACCCTGGCCTACTACTGCTGCGTCACCGTGTATCAGTATAGGTAGTACTTTGTCAAACTCACTATTGTATAGTATATCTGCCTTAGCTCTGGTAAAGCCTGTTACAACTGGATTTACAGATTCTAAGTGTGAAGGGTTTGGCGCTAATTTAAGATTGATGTCCTTGCCAGATGGCGTTGAGACTTGCGATGAAAAACCCAGGTGGTATTTAACATCACCGTCGCCAAAACTCAGATCAGGGACTGCAGTACCTTCAAATTCATTAAAAATCTGCTCATACGTCTTCCCCATGATATTAGCCAGTACATTGAGACGGCCTCTATGCGCCATACCTAGAACCACCTCTTTCACGTCATGCTCTCCTGCTGTATTAATGATGGCATCCAGAGCCGGGATTGTCGTTTCGCCACCCTCAAGAGAAAATCTTTTCTGACCTATATATTTAGTATGTAGAAATCGTTCGAAGATGACAGCACCATTGAGCTTTTCTAGTATCCTCTTTTTCTTTTCGATGGATAGGTTATAGTTATCACTTAAATCTCTGAGTTCTATTTTTTGCCTAAGCCAATGTCTCTGTTCTTGATTTTCAATATGCATGAACTCAAATCCGATATTCTCTGCATATATGTTTTGGAGTCTTTTTAGAATATCTTCGAGATTGGCATTAGATAAACCTACGATATTGCCTGCCTTGAAAGCAGTTTTTAGATCGTCATCTGAAAGGCCGTAATCGGATAAAGACAGTTTGGGCTTTCGGTCAATTCTAGTCCTAATAGGATTTGTGGTCGATAATAGGTGTCCTCTGCGTCTGAAGGCATAGATCAACTTCATCACACCCAGTTCTTTCTCTACATGGGAATCACTAGCAACGGCGCCATCGCCGTTTTGTCCAAATTCGAATCCCTCAAAGAATGTTCGCCATCCTTCCTCTACGTCCCCCGGTGAGGATTTAAACCTATTGTATAAGGAGTCTATATACTCAGGGTGGGCATTGTGTACGTATGAATAATCGCTCATATAATTTTCAGCTGTTTTCTATTTCATAAAGGGTCTTCATGACCCGTGATAATGAATCCGCAAAAATATAAATAATAACATCTTCACGTCAGTAATATGCTGTTTAAACGCAAATTATGGATGTATCGTTTTATAGACACTCATCAATTTACGTAAAATACTGTTTGGTAGATTAGGATGTGGCGGTCATTATTAACCCGGATTTATATATTTCTTCTTTACTAAGCAACAGCTTTTTTAATATATTTTGTGGCAACTCGAAGTCATAAGCCGGTATGAAAACGAATCGCACTAATTTTTGCTCATTCCTATTAATTGGTGGATTAAGGAACCTTTTTATCTTTGGGTGTGTCCTTTACAATAGCGATTAAGAGCTGTGCAGCACATAAATTTAAAATCAATTTCAATTCATGAACATGTCTTTCAAGCAATTATTACTGGGGTTTTGTCTTATTTTCGGCCTGTCTATGTTAAGCTCCTGCTCTAAAAAATCCGGCTGCCCAGCCGAGACAGCATCTAATAATGTAGATAAAAATGACCAACTAAAAACGAAGCCCGGTAAATCCAATCTTTTCCCAAAAGATATCCGCAAGAAAATGAAACGTAATTGATCGTTTCAGAGTGGTACTTATTTCTCAGTGAGGCTTTATTGTCTAGCGTATCGGATATTTCCATTGTCATACTGTAAATGATTGCATCATTAGGTCCATGCTTATACCTGACGGTGTGAGGAATAGTAACAAAACAGGTAAAAGACAAAAGATAAAAGGAGTATTTTAAAAGAGCCAAGGCAAAAGGTAAAAGAGTCAAAAGTCTGAAGGTCTGAAGGTCGAAAGTCCCCTTTTTGGGTCTAAAAGTCGAAGGTCAGAGAGAGTACAGGAGCATCGTAGCAGAGGAGCTCAGGAGCAGAGGAGCTCAGAAGCTCGGGAGCCTAGGTGTAGTCACTAGTTATTTGATATATTTTTTGTAAAGAAGAAGATTTTCTAAGGTGTTTTTTTGGTCTGAAAGTCCAAGGTCGAAGGACACTTTAGAAGATAAAAGACAAAAGGAAAAAGATAAAAGTAGGAAGACTGTGAAAGGTCAAAAGTCGATAAGTCAAAGGTCTTAAGGTCAAAAGTCTGAAGGTCGGAAAGTCGAAAGTTGCTGAGAGCCAATGTTATTTTTGTTAGAACATAGAATGTATTAGCTACATTGTGCTCGCGTTTATAGCGGAGCTTTTGTTGGAGATTTTTCGGCAATTTGTTAGTCAGGAGCTTTCATGTAAATAGAACTTGAAAGCCTTCAGCTTACTTTAAGCATAAACAGCGGAGAGCACGGAGTGCTTGTAGCGTAAACAGCAAACGGTGGCGATAGCCGATCGTTTGCATAAACAGCCGGAGTGAGGCGAATGCTGAACTCAGGCGTAAACAAAATACATCTAATTAGCAGCTTGAAGCTTGAAACTTGAAGCTAATAACTCTCTCCCGCGTGAGGGATAGCAGCGATATGAGTGGCTGACGAATGGAAAGCAGGAACAGCTGGGCTGGGGCGACCAGCGGAAGCCACAGAGCAGCTAGTGACTGCCCATGAGACAGCCAGGAATACAAGCGGATAGCCCGACCCCGCACGACAGTAAGGGGCACGCCCAAAATCCCATACTTTGAGATAAATCAAACTAAAGGCAATGGATAATGGAAGCTGATCTGTGTTGACTATACAGTGGTGCTTAATTATACTGTCTGAATAGGCAATGAGAATTGAGGTTATAGGACTCGGGGCATTTTGTCTTCGCCAGAGAAGCGACGTTGTATCTCCTCTCCAATAACAATCATGGATAGTAGGGTCAAGGACAAAGCGACGCCGGGAAAGGTAATAAGCCACCAGGCCTCTGGATGCTGGCGACCATCTCTGATCAAGCCGCCCCAGCTTACTTGCTCCAGGGGAAGGCCAAGACCTAGAAAGGTCAATGTCGCCTCTAGCAAGATCGCTGTGGATACGCCAAAAGCAAATACAGGGACCAATATGTCTAGCGTGTGGGGAAAGACTTCTCTGAAAAGTACGCGGTGAATGGGCATATTGATTTGACTGGCATGCTGTAAGAATGCTTTTTCTCTCAATGTCATTGCTCTGGCTCTTACAAATCGGCAAACGATCGGCCATCTAATGAGAAATATGATGAATGCCAGAGACCATACCGAATGCGACTTGAAAATAGCAGTCAATCCGATGAGTATCAATAAAGCCGGAACGGACTGGAATATCTCGATCAAGCGTGTGATGATGCTGTCTACTGGAAAGGATGTCGCAAAATGGCTGACGGGCTGTTTCCATTCCCAAATGTTTACTAAAATAAAAACCAAAATGATCAGGATAGATATGACGCCAATCGACCATAATAAAGCATTGGGTGACAATCCGGGTTGACGACTAATGGATAGAAAATAAAAGAATAGAGTCAAGGTCACTATGCCCAATATGGATCTGACCCATAAGCCGAGTCTTGTCATTCTAAGTTTTTTGTCACCGTACCAGGCTGATAGAACACCTAAGATATAACCTAGTATGATCGCCATAGCCATGCTGCCAAACCCTATGAGGAGAGCCTGTCGCAGTCCAAACAACATACCCGATGCGACATCCCGGCCAAGTGCATCCGTACCTAAGATATGATACTGATCTGTAGCTGATTTGTCTTTTGTCATAGGAGGTGTGAGCCGTGATGTCAGTCGAATGGTCTGATGGTCAAAGGGGATTGGTGGCATGATGGCCTTCTGACAGTCGGCTGGTGACCTGGCCTTTTGTTGACCAAACTGCCAATGTGTAATGCCTTCTGCATCTTTGCAATATACAGGCTGACTCCCACTAATCAATGGCCTCAAGAGACAAAGTACAACCAGTACAGCCAGCCAGATAATAGCCAACTTGAAGGTGATACTAAAACTTGAAAACCGGATTTTATTCATAGTGTATGTCGTTGGTGTATTAAAGTTTTTGGAATAATAATATTCATTCTAAGCGATTTAGAGTGCGGGCTGAGATGGGAGACAATCTCGATAAGGCATAATCTGCAAGGACAATGCTGATGACGGATAGAATAGCTGCCATCATAAATGCCAAAAATGCCACTTGCCAGTCTCGGGCATATATGGCACTGACGACCAACTTGCCTATGCCCGGTATATTAAAAATATTTTCTATTACCACAGAGCCTGAAATCAAGGCAGGAATAATGCCGCTGATGTAGACTGTCATAGGGGCTAGAGCATTGGGTAGTGCATATCGCCACATTAAGGTTTTTCTGGGTATGCCTCTTAGCCAAGCCGCCTGTATGTAGGGTTTGCTTATCTCAGAGATGATCATATGTTTTAATTGCCTACTGAGTGAGGCGGTAGCATTAAGCACCATGACCATAATCGGTAATGCCAAAAAAGCTATGGTGGCCCACCATTGATCGAGTCCGGTCGCTAGTAAGTGTCGACTGCTTCCCGGTGAAGGGAATATCTGCCAGCTTGCTCTTCCGGTGAGGTTGATGACTGCTACTGAAGCCAGCCAAAACAATGGCATGCTATATATGGTCAGGAGTATGTTTTCTAAGATTTTGAGCACAGTGCTCACTTTTTGTACGGCAGTTTTTACACCGATAAGTATAGATAAACCTATGATGATGAGCCAGGCAACTGCGTTCATAGGGATGCTCCATGTCAATGCACTGAAAATCTTGGAGGAGGCAGACTGTCCATCTATAATAGATATGCCCCATTGGCCGGTGAGTATGTTTTTGATCCATCGGTGAAATTGATTGTCAGGGCCATGCCACATGATTCGGGGTATGAGATGATACCACTTGAGGGCATGTGAGGATAATTGGTTTTGGGCTTGTAGGAGAGCGAGGTAATCGTTGTTGTCTCGAAAAGCAGTGATGACTTCCTCATGCATAAGTGTGGATGTCATGGCATCCATCTGCGTGGCTGTATCTAGTTTTGACAATTGATGTTTAATGATCGGAGTCAACTGCTCGTCATTGACGCTTGATAAGAACTGTAATTTCTGGTTGAGATATTCATCGACGAGCTGCGCCGACCCATAGATCGTAGTCATAGCTCTTGCTTGCTTGCTAGTCAGAAAATGCTCTACATCATAAAGGTGAGCGCGGTGAGATGAGGGCACGATACTAAAGTAAAAGACAGGTAAGTCTAAGTCGTACCTTCTAGCAGTAGCCAGGTAGCGGGACTTAAAATCTGCTTTGCCTTGAAGACCCGGGACGTCTGTAAGGGACCTGTCTCCTTTATCCATATAGAGAAGAATCGGATCTCCCGGTGTCAGCCTGCTTAAAATAAAGGTAATAACCACTATGATGAACACGGAAGGAAATATCCACAGCAGCCTATTTAACCAATATCTTTTCATGAATTGGATGTTATTTTTTGCCTCTTGCAAGGTGCTCGAGATAGCCGGGTTTTATGGCGGTAGTCGGCAATGATATGGAAGCCTTAGCAGCTACTCTTTCATTAGGGGCACAGATGAATAACACTGGGACTTCCTCGTGTAAGATGGCCTGAAATTCTCTATACCAATCGAATAACTCTTCTTGCGAAACATTATTGGAGTGGATTAATTCTACTAAGCTATCTACCTCAGGATGGCTAAATCCAATGATGTTATTACCGTTATCGATAGAATTGCTATGCCAGCCAGAATACACTTCGTCGTATCCGGGATTGAATCTGCTGGCCAGATTGGCCAAATGGAAAGTGCGCTCAGTTACTTTTTGCAGTAATGTAGGGTTGTCTACGACATCAATGGATATGTCCACACCTATGGCTTTAGCTTCATCTTGTAATATGAGTGAAAGCGATTGTCCAAGGGGTCTCTGAGAGGTTGTTATCTCTAAGGAAAGCTCGATTTGCTCGCCATTTTCTAATGTTTTATCGAGTATGCCATTCTCATCGCTATCAGCCCATCCGGCATCTGTCAAGATTTCCAGAGCTTTTTCCGGATCATAGGGGTATGGTGTCTGATCTTCATTATAATATGGCTTAGCCGGGTGCACAGGTCCGGCCAGTGGACTGGCTAGATTGTTAAATAACTCAGCTATGATGTCATCTATTGGCAAAAGGTAAGCCAGCGCCTGTCTTATAGCTCTATCTTCTAGCACTTCGTGTTTGTGATTGATACCGATGAAATAATATTGCAATACATCAGGGCTATACAAGGCTATAGTCTCGTCTTCTTCTTTTTGTAATCTGGCAAACTGGTCAGGGGAGAAGTCTCCAACAATATCTACTGAACCTTCCTTCAGTGACTCGATGGCGCTTTGCTCATCAGGAATGATTCGGTAGGCCAGGACAGATGGACTCATTTGGCTTGATAAATAACCAATGCCGGTAGCATCACCCCAATAGTTCTTTTTAAGGTCTATGGTTAGGAGTTGCCCTCCTGACCAACTTCTGAATCTGTAAGGTCCACTGCCATTCACTTCATGCCTGGAGTATGGCATACTATTAAACCTTTCGACGAAGGTCTTAAGAGAGGGCTCGCTTTCTAGCCACTTTGGGCTACCTTCATTCAATGCTTCATTAAAAGACATGGAAAGCGTCATGTCGTTTTTATCGTAGAAATATTCCGGCATGATAGGTAGGAGTAACTGACTGTATATACTGAAAATTGAATTGTCTTTTACGATGATGTTGAACTGTTTTTCATTATCCGTACGCTCAATGGCCACGACATTATTAAATAAGCCGGGCACACCGGACTCATACCACTCACATAGGAGGATGCATTTGAAAGTAAATTCAATATCTGACACTGTGATAGGAGAGCCATTTCTCCATGCTGCTTCATCTCTTATTCTGACAGGGACACCATAAAACCCGGCGTATTGACCGGTGTCTATTTGGATGGCTTCAGGTAGTGAGTCCATGAGCACAGGCCTTAGGAGTAATGTCTCAGGGTCAAATTCAGCTAATGGTTGGAAGAGCTTATTTGTTATTTGCAACGCTATGGAACTTCGGGCTATGACCGGATTAAGCCGGTCAGGGTCATCGGCTATTCTGACCACTATGGTATCTAATTTGACCTCCTTTTCTCCGCAGCCGGCAATTGTTAGAAAAAATCCAAAACAAATACCGATGATAAAATAGCTATACCTCATTCTATTATTTTTTTGTCAGAATCAACTAGAGAAAATTTGATTATAAGTACTGCGACCCTGTTTTGATTGCCACGCTGTTCAACACATGTCAATGCTCATTTTGATCTGTAAAGTAGTCTGTCAGTCACCAAATTAGCACATAGTTAACCATTTACGCCGATCAACTGTTAATTCTACAAATATAAACATATATGAAGAATATTTTAATCGCAGGCGGTTCAGGTATGATAGGAAGTCGTTTGTTACACTTTTTAAAAGCCAGAGATTACAACATAGGCATACTATCGAGACAGGAAAGGAATGATGATCAAGATGTACAATATTTTGTTTGGGATATCAAAGACAATCATGTTGAAGACAAAGCCATAGAGTGGGCTGATGGCGTCATCAATCTCGCCGGCGCCGGTGTCGCTGATGCACGATGGACGGAGGAACGCAAGAAAATCATCACCAATAGTAGGGTAGAGGCCAATAAGGTCTTGCTTCAAGCTTTCCTAAAAAAGGACAAGAAGCCGCAAGTTTATGTAAGCGCGGGCGGTATGAACTACTATGGTGAGAGTGGCGACCAATGGATGACTGAGGTAGACCCAAAAGGAGATCAGGGTTTTTTACCCGAGAGCTGCGAGCAATGGGAGGCCGCAGTCAATAATTGGCGGGATAGCGATATCCGCACCGTTCAGTATCGGATAAGCATCGTATTATCGACAAAAGGTGGGGCGCTTCCCAAGTTGACCATGACCATGCCCATAGGGTTGATGCCCTATTTTGGCAATGGAAAACAGTGGTATTCCTGGATTCATATTGATGATATGTGTCGGCTTTTTATTCACGCGCTTGAAAATAAAGACATGAATAGTATCTACAATGCTGCCAGTCCTAACCCTTTGACAAACAAGGCCTTTGTGAGAGAATTGTTAGATGCTGCGGGAAAGTTTGGGGTCACGCCGCCTGTACCCGCTTTTGCCATGAGGCTAGGTCTTGGAGATATGGCAGAAACCGTATTGACCAGTGTACGACTTTCAGTAAAAAAAGTGGCTGAGACAGGATTTAAGTGGGATTACCCGGACCTGAGACTCGCCTATCAGCACTTAGTCAAAAATAAAATTTAAGATCATTCTCGTAGGGCAAATGTCTTGCATGATTTTTGGGCCTCAGATAGTATTTTTTTGGGCATCACCCTCCTCCTGCCGTCGTCGGGTCGCTACGTTTCGGGGCTCGCTATTCGCTCGGTCCTGCGGACTCACTCGCATGCTCTCGTGACCCACTACACATCGCTGATGCTTTTAAGAGGAAAGAAGTTTTATAAAATAGTCTCTAAATTTGTATAATAGTGTTGTAGTTATTTTGATACAGCCATTACATTTTAATTGACAAACTCATGCAGATTTATGGAATATACGGTACAGTTTTTACACTCTACTAAAAAACTCTTTATTGATATTACTCAAAAAAAAATATGTTAATTGTGTTTTTAATTGATTTTTGCAACAATTTTTTACTTAAATTTGACATTATAAACATGAGAAAACGCACTATTCACAAAATCAATAGATTATGAAGCAGCTAAATTATTTTTTAAGTCTACTATTAGTAATTATTGTATTCTCCTCTTGTGAGAGAGATGCGCCACCAGATTATCAAGTTTTTTACTACCCACCAGATGATTTAAAAGTCTTAGAAAAGCACTTAGATATTCCTTTCCAAGGTACATATGACTATGATGTGACTCTACCTCAGCATTTGAGAGGTTTTGGAGTAGCTGCCAACTTTGTAGCCAATCACGATAGAGCGACACTAGGACGTGTACTATTCTATGATAAGGACTTATCTAGAGACAGAACAATTTCTTGTGCTTCTTGCCACTTGCAAGAAAAGGCATTCGCAGACAACGAAGTAAAGAGTCCTGGTATCGAAGGTCGAAAAGCACAGCGAAACTCTCAGGCGCTTGGAGCTATTGTCAATTTTGCAGCTTATTACGGTGTGAACAGATTTGGATCTAATGCCATTCAGTTTTTCTGGGACGAGAGAGCAGCCACAGTAATGGATCAATGCAAGGAGACATTTGCTAACGAGAACGAAATGGGTATGACCATGTCACAGGTAGTGTCTCGAGTGAAAGAAAAAGAATTTTATCCTGTATTATTTAAAAAAGCATTTTCTAATGGTAAGATATCTGAAGATAATGTTCTAGATGCACTTGCTGAATTCATCAACTCAATGGGAACTTTCAACAGTAAATACGATCAGGTTAGAGCTCAGGAAAATAAACCTATGAACCAGCCATTTTCAGGGTTTACCGCTATGGAAAACTTAGGTAAGGAGCTTTATGTGAATAATTGTGCATCATGTCATGGCGTAGACTTTTCAAGGCCAACTGTACTAATGGCTCATAATGGATTACCTATCATGGATAATGATAGAGGAAAAGGAAATGTAACAGGAATGGCTAGTGACGAGGGCGTATTCAAAGTGCCAACACTAAGGAATATTGCATTGACACACCCTTATATGCACGATGGTAGATTTGCTACCTTAGAGGATGTTATAGATCATTATAGCTTTGGAATTGAAAACCACGCCAATTTAAGCTCCAATTTAAAGGATGGTAATCAACCAAAACGCTTTAACTTCAGCGATGAAGAAAAAGGTGCATTAGTTGCATTCTTCGAAACATTGACGGATGAGAGTTTCATCTCTGATAAGAAATACAGTGACCCTTTCATCAATTAATGTCCTAGCACAATTAATATTATGAATACAACCCTCTTTATTAATGAAATAAAGATAAAAGCAGTGCCAACCATCATGTTGGTGCTGTTTTTATTTTTACTTATGTCTTCTTGCTCGCGAAAGTTCTATGCGCCCAATCAGGTAGTAGTTCCTAACCTGACCGATCAACATGATATGGCTATTTCTGCGGGCCTACTTTCAGGTAATGGTATTAATGGTTTTGGCATTGATGTAGGTTACAGCCCACTAAAAAACTTAGGTATTATTGCTGATTACTCTTACTTTCTGTCAAGTGATCTAGATGATAGAAGCTATGGGCATATATGGAATTTTGGTGTAGGGACCTATATACCTACAGAGAAAATCAATTGGGAGATCTATGCCGGATATGGCGAAGGGTTTAATCACCAACTTCTAGGCACAGGTATCGGCGAATGGGTAGATTTTAACATGAGGAGGTTTTTTGCTCAAGCTTCCTTTACTGTACCTACAAAATATTTCCATTTTTTTGCGGGATTAAGAGTTGCAGGTCTGGATTTTTACGATGCATTGATCATTTCATCAGAGCCTCAGGCCAATTTATCTGATATTGAGTTCATACGGTTAAACACACCATTCTATTTATTTGAACCGACCTGGGGGTTTCGGGTAGGTACGCCCGGCCTATATTTCACTTTACAGCGCACATCCTCTTTTTCACAATTAAACACAAGAAACTTTTCTTCACCCATGTCCAGTATTGGTGTACAAGTTACGCCAGAGCTATGGCGTACCAAAAACACTAAACAAAGGGTGCAATTCTAATTACTCAGTAAAAAGACTTCACGAAATAGTTGTTGCAGGGCGCAAGGATTAATCCCGAATTATGCAATAGAGTCTTGTATCCAGGGTTCGAAGATTATTCAATCTTCTGTTCAGGAGCAATCGAAGCAGAGCCAGAGGCGGCTGATTTGTTTATTATATTTTTGAGTGCATTTATGTTCGTGAATCACCTGCGTCGATTTAAGTCGTAATACCCACCTCCGATTATCGGCAAGTGGCGGGCAGATATTTTCTAATGCATAATTCGGGTTGAGAAAACATAAGAAAATTATTGATTGAGAATAAAGGCAGTTTCATCAATAAGCTTCTTGAAAGAATGAAATTTTTGATCTAGTAAATCGGGTCTCGTAACTTCCAGTTTTCCATCTATAATTTGCCCACTATCAGGGCTAAAATAAGCATAGGTATAAAAACTACTCATCAGCAAGCGTATCGGTTCGATTGCCTCTTTAAATGCAACAATTGTTTTCAATACTAATTCACCATAAGCCTCTCGTTCATTGTGGTAGATATTTATTAGATACCAAAATGCCAATTTGAAGTGCATAGCTTGTAATGCTGCAATGGTCAACTCCCAGCTATAATCTTCGGGAAAAGCTTGATTATAATAAATGCTGTCCTGAAATAGGTGTAGAACTTCTTCATGAATGATTAATGAATCTCCATCAACTTCTACCCCCATAGTGTAGAGGTCTTTCAGCCAATCCTGAAGAACTTCTTCTCTTTCTTGCCATTCTTCCCAATCGTCGATTACAATATCCTGACCAGCCAAATGCAACCAGCATACCCCCAGTAACAGTATCATAAATAGGAGTCGTCGCATAACTATTTACTTTTTGATTGATTAGAAACACTATTGTAGACTTGAACTTGTTTGCGACTGTCCAACAGGTCAAGCGTTTTTTCCATAACACTCACTCTCGCTTCCAAATCATCAATTTTCTTTAATTCTTTTGAAAGGATGTGTACCAAATCATTTTTATTAAGACCAATAATGGTATTTATCATTTTTGGGCCATTAGATGCCTGGTTTTCCCATGAGCGACCTACAATGAGTGGTATATCCTCAAGAGTCAAGTCCTCTGATTTCACAGGTAGACCATACCCCGGCACATCACCCTTAGCTACGATATAGTCCCCTGACGATACTGAACCGATAATTTTTACTGGAATTTGGCCTAAAAAGGCTACATTATTGCCCAAGTACTCTTTGTCTTCCTCGGGTACGTTACCTAAAATTATGGGTTTTTCAGATACAGCAAGAATTTGTTCTGCCCCGTCCAGGTTTTTGGTGATTTTTCCGCCTTTAATACCCACAATATCACCAGCGGCAATGTGCTCTTTTGCATCTATTCTAGGCAACCATTCTGCATAGTCACCGTGCCCTGACACAAACTCAACACCTATTTTGTTATATCCATCTGTGACATTTGTAAATGCTTTTATGAGCCCATAGGAACCACTTACAAAGTCAATACCGACCAGGTCGGCTAGTATATTGGTAAAGAAAACCCCGTCCAAAAAGCTCAGTTCCCATTCTACAATTGACTGAGCTCTGATGGTGCCGACTTGTCTATCTCCCTGATCCAGAAATTTAATGTACTCATTTTGATTCCTCAATGAGTTAGGGACATTTGTAAACGAAATGGTCGGCATATTAAAAGTAGGTAAACCAATCGTACTTACAGGAATCTGTGGCAATGAGGGAACAACAGTAATCTGGGGAATCAGCTGAAAGCTTGAAATGCCATATGGTCCAATACTTGTCACACCAATATCTATTTCAGGTACTACAGTGATTGATGGGAAGTTAAATGGTCCAATTCTGGCAGGTAAATCCATTAAATTATTTAGCTCTTCTGTAACAACATTTACAATAGTAGCGGCCATGCCGGCCTTTATTGTCGCAGGAAACAAATTCAGTAAGTCTTGTGGTTGAAATGATGAACCTGTAATCCACCCTTTGATGGTGCCAATTTGTGTGTTGACCTGTTGGACCCAGGGTGTCTCGACATTATTATACTGAGAGCCTGTCCACAAAGGATGATTTCGTCCAAGTTTGATAGATAGACCACTTCCAGAAGATGTGCTATTTGTCATAGTAGCAACAAAATCCGTTGAGCTTCCTGAAATGTCTATTGTATTACTCTTCATTGAGCCAGCAACATTTAAGTTTTCACTTATGCCTACGCCACCCTCGACAACCAAAGCGCCTGAAAATGGATCTTCAGAAACTAATGATGATTCAGATATCGTTACTTGGTCTTTGAAGAATGAACTTCCGTCTACTTCCATGTCATTCAGTACGGCTAAATTGTTTTCGATTAAAGCATCTCGTCCGATACTTATGTCTCTATTAACTCTGAGGTCATTCTCAAAAATTGTGTTGCCTCCAACCAAAAGGTCATTTTCAAAAATCGCATTTCCTCCTACACTCAGCTCATTATCTATTCTCATATTGTTATCGATCCATGCATTGTTTCCTATATGAAGGTCGTTGTCAATTGTACCATCATTGCTAACATTGAGATTGTTAGAAATAGTAAAATTGTTACCTACAAAACCATTGTTGCTGATATTAATGTCATTACCTATGTCTAAATCTGTTGTGATAGAGCCATTATTGCCCACTTCAAGATTTTGATTGACTATTAAGTTTTGTCCGATTAGCCCATTGTTACCCACACTCAAATCATTTGTGATCTGAAAATTATTGCCAATAAAACCATCATTACCTACCTGTATATCATTTCCAATGAAAGCATTTTCACCAATGATAGCGTTTGCATCTACAGTCAGATTACCTGTAACATTGACATCGTGATAAAAGAAAGCTTCTCTGAGCATGTGAAAATCTCCTGATCGAGGCGCAAAGAAAGCATTTGTTCTACCTCCTACTTTTAAGACCAGAGGCGAAGACCCAAGCGTGCCGAGAAAGTTGGGAAATATTTCCGGATTGTCCAATAGTTGTTGAGTAGTGACTGTGGGAGCAGGTGAAAACTGACCTATATTATTTCCCTGGAGAGTCCAAAACGCATAAGTGCCATCTAGCAGGCTAGATTTCTCTGGAGTATCTTGACTATCTATTTGGCCGGCTTTTTCAGCATAGAGGGCATAAGGCACTGAGAGCAGCTGCATAGCGCCAGATGACTCCCATTTGTCATCCTTTTGGTCGATATTAAACATCACCTCTATCCATAAATTGTCACTTCCCCATGGAACATCAATAAAAGCATTGAGGGTAGGTGAGCCTCTACCAATGACGATATTGAATATGCCTTCAGGCGATACCTTGGCTTCATGTAGCTCACTGTAAAAGATATTGCGCTGATCTTCATTTTGGATATTCACTTTGATAAGAACTCTCTGATTCTTAATGGCATTTCCTGAAACGTCTCGTAATACGCCCTGGTAATTTATACCTTGAGGTACGGTTTGAGAATTTACAATGGAAATGGTCAGTACTAAAACTAAGAGTGTAAATACGTACTTCATGATTTATTATTTTTTGCTAAAAAGAAAAAGTTTATTGCTTTATGACTGTTTTTTGAATTATTACCTTCCCGGATTCTCCCATAATTAAGAGGAAATATGGTCCGGACGGTAACTGAGGTAAATTGATGATATGGGAGTGCGTAAAACTTGGTAATATGGCATCAGCTATTACTTTGCCGGTTGCATCTATCAAAAAGAGGGATGCTTCTATAAAAGTGTGTGCCTTTTCTAGTGTTATGATAAATTGGTCATCAAAGGGATTAGGCGCAATGCTCACAGCTAGTTCTTTAGAAATACTATCTTCATCTTGCTTGACAAAATCTAAGTCTGAGATGAAATGTTGTTGAAACCCAGCTGTAATAATGTATTCATAAAGGTCTGCTCTGTGCACGATGGGCTCACCTATACTGTAGGATATATTTATATCTTGATTAATTGATAATACATCACCAGATGAACCGGTGAGGGTTAGTGACTGAGCCGTTAGGCATAAGCTATTATACAATACAAGAAATAGAATGGAAAATCTTATCATCGCTTGCAACATTTAATTGTTCAGCTACAAACATGAGATTTTGTATCAGAATAAGCATTTGAATATGTTTCCAGAAAGTATACTTATGTTGCATTCTTGCGAAAATCCTGAGGGCTCATACCAAATTTACTTTGAAAAGATGTGCTAAAGTAATTCGGAGAAGAAAATCCTGAAAGTGTTGATATCTCAGAAATAGACTTATTGGTTTTTAAGAGATGTTGTTTGGCTATGTCTAATCTAAATTCCTTTATTAAAGTAGAAGGTGAATGACCCATTAGAGACTTCGTCTTTTTAAAGATCTGGCTTCTGCTCATGAACATCATTTTACTTAAGGCCTCGACAGTGAAGTCCGGGTTATGGTAATGTTCTTTAAGACATTTTACAAACTGCTCTACAAAATGGTCTGAAGCATTAATTTCTGTATCAGCTTCGGTCAGATTAGTCTCAGAAAGTAAACGTCTATTGTATTTTTGATTATTTTCAATAAGTTTGAACAGGTTTTTGACGGTTAACGTTAAAACATCTTCATTAAAAGGTTTGGGTAAGTAAATGTCTGCGCCATGCTTTAAACCTGTTAGTGAAGAAGTTTGGTCTTTTTTAACAGTCAAGAGAATTATAGGAATATGGTTCGTGATTTTATCAGACTTCAATTGATGGCATAATTCGAAGCCATCCATTTTAGGCATCATGACATCACTGATGATTAAATCAGGCACAACAGTTTTGGCTAAGTTAAAGGCTTCAAGCCCATCTGCAGCTATTTTGGTTAAATAATGTTGTTGAAGACAACTTTGAATAAAATCTCTGGTCTCTGAGTGATCATCAACAATCAGGACGATTTTTGATTCTCTTTGACTATCGCTTGTTCTTTTATTAATATTTGCTGCAATTGGACTTTTGTTTTCAATAATCTCATAAGTACTTTTCGGAGTATTTTGCTTAAGGTCTATTGGAGTTTGTGAGATTTTAAAGGTACATGCAATAGTGAAAACAGCACCTTTATTTGGGGCATTGGTGATGTCAATACGACCTTCCATAGAGTCTACCAGTTCTTTAACGATGGAGAGGCCAATACCGTGACTACCAGATTGGTTTTGATCTGGAAGTTTGACATATCGCTCAAACACACGACTTCTATCTATGGGATCTATACCCGGACCGCTGTCTTTAATAGCAATCATTAGGTCGACTTTGTCTTTTTTTAATGATTTAGAGCTAATAGAGACTGAAATTGTACCACCTGCTTCACTATATTTTATAGCATTAGTGATGAGATTAGAAAGAATCATTTGTAGCTTACGTACAGGCGCAATGATAGCCAGTTTAGGGTCAACATTGCATTCATAAATTAGATTCATGTCCTCATCTTCAACCAGGGATTGAAAAGAAGGGATGAAATGATTAAAGAACTCAGAAGCAATGATGACATCTAATTTATCAAAAAAGCCAGCATTGTGATTCAATCTAGATACCTCTAGCATTTCGTCGCATAGATTTACGAGCGCTTGGCTTTGGTGACTGATTTTATTGATATCATCAATGTACTCTGGAGTTTGATATTTTGTCCTCTTCTGGATACGGTCAGCAAGTCCCATTATGATAGTCAGAGGGGATCTTATCTCGTGCGCTATATCATTATATAGTTTAATCCTTTTTTCATTGACTATCTTTTCTTGCTTTGCCTGCTCTTGATTGATCTTTTTACGAACAATTGCCTTGATAGATAAGAAAACGAGCATGAGAAATAGGAAGATCCAAAGTAATATAGCCCAAAAAGAAAGGTACCAATGGTTGTCAATGAATATATCAAGAGAAGTCACTTCTGATGGTGTACCTTTTGAGTCAACTGCCATTAACTTTAGGGTATAGTTGCCTGGACTGAGATTTTTATATTGAATGATTGGTGTATTGGAAGAATTTATCCACTTAGGCTCCATAGATTCAATATACCAATAATAGGTGTTTTCTTCTGGAGCATAAAGCGATGGAAGGGAAAAATGAAGATCGAATGAGTTTTCAGTGACTTTTAAGTGCAACGGAAAGGTGACTGTATCTTTTATTAGATTGATTTGATGGACATGGTCTCGTTTAGGGTTATAAACTAGAATATGGTTCAGAGAAATTGTAGAATAGGTAGACGTGGTTTTGTATAAATTTTCAGGTAAGAAACGGTTTAGTCCATTAAGACCTCCCATCCATAGATACCCCTGTGAGTCGAATAACTTAGAATAAGAGTTAAATTCATTATGAGATAGACCATCCTTTTCTAAATAAGTCCTAATAAAATTACTCCTGGTATCAATAACAGATAACCCGCTACTTGTGCCGGCAAATAGCATGTAATCATGCCCAATAATGGAGTAGATCAGATTTGATTTTAAGCCCTCAGAAGTTGTGTAATGCGCCTTTATTGAAAAGTCAGAGGTGTCCAATCCATAAACGCCTTCATAAGACCCAATCCATATCATACTATCAGTGACTAGTACATCCCTCACATCAGCCTCGCCAATATCATAGGATTGAGATAGTTCAAAACTGATCAATTGGCTAAGATCTTTATTGTCGTATTTTATTAGCTTTCCTTTAGCTGTAGCATAAATAAAGCGATCATCATATGCCCTTATACTATTTATTGAGTCTTCGAGCGGGTATGTTCTAGATATACTCTCTTGTCTTAGGTTATATTTAATTAAAGATGCATTGCCTAGTAACAAATTGAAATTTAATTTTTCAGAACCCGGTATAATGTTGATTACTTTTTTTTCTTTTGACTCCAGTTGTAGACGCACTAGTTTTTGAGTCAATAGATTTGCCTTGAAAAGTCCTGAGGAGGTGGCAATTAGCAAACAAGTATCACTGACATAATGCATATCATTGATAAAAAGCTGTACTTTTTTTCCTTCTAGAAATAATTCAAATGGCAATATCGAATTCGAAGCAGTATCTACAATATGAAGGTGACCATAGTCAAGGTGGACAAATATGTCCCCTGTATTATTTTCAAATATTTTCCTGGTGCTCTTGCCTATAGGTGCGGTATCATAAAGCCTGATAGGTTTAGAGCCAAAGTTTTCAAATAGATTACTCTTAAAAGTGAGCTTGAAAAGTCCTAATTTGGATCCAAGCCAGTTAATTTTTTCAGCATCAATATAACTACTGCTCAAGTAGTCTAATGATGATTCTATTAGGTGGACCTGACCTGTGCTCCGGTCATATTTAAGGATATCGCCATTGAGGTTAAGTAACCAAACATTCAGCATGTTGTCTACAACGAAGTTCTCGAAAGGACTTTCAAGAAACTTGTCCGGAACTTGAAAGTAAGTGAGTAGGCTTTCGCTACCTTGAGGAGAAAGACGCGGATACCAAAACCTGCCTTTACTGTCTAATGGGAATGAAGTCGCTTCCTGACTGTGATTGGATTTTGATGGAATACTGCTCATCCACTTGTAGATCCTATTATTCACATCTATCTGAATATAACCTTTTTTTGAGGTCCAGAGCCATACCATATTGTCCGGATGCACAGTTGCCGAGATGAATTCAAAGGGGCTAAGTTTAACAGGAAGATTTAAATGGTTATTTATTATTTCATAAAATGAGAGGGTTCCCTGGTCGTATGTTTTGTCTGGTAGGTCTGATTGTAAAATTTCGGCTAGTATAATACCTAAATCTGTATGAACGAGTTGGCTATGTCGCAATGAAAACGGAGCCTCTTTGCCCATCACTCTTACTGTATCTATGTATTGAGTATTAAAATGTATCTTACCCTTGTGATCTTCTATCAGGAATGGTCTTTTGTTTTTATTTGCATCTGATATTCCAATCAAATTGTCGTCCTGGTCTACAATAAAGAGTACCATGAATTCGTCTATATGGCCATTTTTGTCAAAAAACTTTGATGATTGAAATGTAGTTCCGTCATAAAATGTAATGCCCTGTCTTGTACCAACCCAGAGCCTACCTGAGGCGCTTCTTGTTATATCAGTAATAGATCGATGGGCAAGGCCTTGATTTTGAGTGTAAAACTTCAAATCATAATCTACCTGAGAGTAGGATTTCAAGGCTACTAGCCAGAAGAGGACAGATAATATTTTTCCTATGGTTTTCAAGGTCTATGCATATCATTAACAAATCTAAAGTTATATTTTTTTAATTCAATAGCACCGAAAAATAGTAATTAAAATTAATGGAAGTGCTTAACATTCAATTACATGTAGTTGATTATCTGTTTTTAATTCTATAAATAAAACTAGCAGCAATACATGGGTGTACGTACCTTTTCACTTTGGGCATCACCCTCCTCCTGTCGTCCTCGGGTCGCTTTTTAGAGTCTGAAAATAGCCATCTTAATGATCCCAAGTCTTGCTCTTTTGAGCAATCTCTTCGAAAAAAAATACTTACGGAGTCAAGCTACCCTTGATGCCATCTTCAAAGGCTAGACCGCTGCACTGCTTGATAATTTTACTTTATACTTCCTGCTTCATCGGTCGCGTAGCACTTG
>SLDF01000359.1 GCA_007125435.1 Saprospiraceae bacterium | reverse complement strand
TGTTTGTCCCCCGTCGTTAGAGCGATATATGAATCCCCTCTGCCACCTTTGGCCACCGACAATATACAACTGTTGTTCATCGATGGGTATGATGCGATTGAAGCGGTCATGTTCATCAAAACTAATGGGTTCTATGACAAGGTCGTCACTGGGCTTCTGACAGCTGACAATGAGTAGCAAGCCCATGATGCTGCACATGAATACAAGACTTAATCTAAGTTTTGGTTGTCTCATCATATTTGAGTTAGAACCTGCTAGCTATGCTTTGGCACTGTGGCTCATGATCGTATTCTCATCGAGTAGACCTGATTAATGCATCAATACTTAAGATAAGTATCTAGCCAGTCGAAGAATACCCTATTCCACAAAATGGAATTTTGAGCTTTATTGACCCAGTGACCCTCATCTTCAAAGTATAGGAGTCTACTAGGAACTTGATTGAGTTGTGCCGCTGTGAAAGCCTCTAATCCTTGTGTCAATGGAACCCTATAGTCCAATTGATTCTGTATGATCAGTATGGGTGTGTCCCAGTTTTGGACATACAGGTGAGGAGAAAATGCTTCATATGACTTAGGTTTAGGATCTGACCAATAGGGCCCGCCAAAGTCATGATTCACAAAGAAAATTTCCTCAGTAGATCCATACATGGACTCTAGATTGAACACGCCACAATGGGATATGAACGCTTTGAATCGGCCCTGATGATGTCCGGCAAGCCAAAAGACAGAGTAGCCACCAAAGCTCGCGCCGACTGCTGCCAACCTTCTTTCATTGACGTATGACTCTTTACTCACTTCATCAATGGCGGTCAATAGGTCCGTCATAGCTTGTCCACCCCAGTCACCTGATATATCCTCATTCCAAGCCTGACCAAAAGTAGGTAATCCTCTGCGATTGGGTGCGACCACTATGTATCCTTGAGCAGCCATCAGCTGGAAATTCCAACGATAGGAAAAGAACTGACTGACGGCGCTTTGGGGACCACCCTGACAATACAATAGGGTAGGATAGGTCTTGCCCGGGTCAAAGTCCGGTGGATAAATGACCCATGTGAGCATGCTGAGTCCATCTGTGGTCTCGATATTTCGCTCTTCTACCTTGCCCATTGTTATATCAGCTAAGACTTCATCCGTATCATATGTCAGTCGATTGTCTTTGCCTGAGAATGCATCGACTGTGAACAATTCTGTAGGTGCTCCCATGGACATCCTCGATGCCACTATGTAAGTGTCGCCGTCCGTGGAAGCCAACGATAGGGACTGGTAATTGGCCCTGTCATTGGTCAATGGCTGTATGTCGACATTGTCTTTGTCACTCCAGTCGATGGTGTAAATATTGTATGTGGCTCTGTTTCCAACTATGGCATAAATGAGCTTTTTATCAGGATCGGGATGGCAGTAGATGCTGCTTACACCGTTTTCGAAATCTCTAGTAAGATCAAATATCCGCCTGCTTTCTAAATTGTAGAGAATAAGTCGATTTTTATCGGCTTCATATCCGGCTGTCGCCATAGATGACCACAATAACCACTCACCGTCTGGGGTAAATGTGGGGTAGGTGTCATATCCCGGATTGAGTTGGCTGACATTGATGGTACTGCCATCATTAGTATTGTAGAGGTATATGTCTGAGTTGGTGCTGGCAGCTGCTTCTGTGCCACTTAGCTTTTTAGAGGTGTAGGCTATGTATGTGTTGTCAGGATGAATATCTATTTGCCCTGCACTGCCAAAGGGCTTTAAGGGGCTATCGAATAGCTCTCCTTCCATAATGTCCTTGAATGATGTGATGGGATTGTCTCCCAGGTCAGCTATGAAGACATGTTGGTGATTGAAGTCATACCAGGATGTCCAGTGGCGAGCCATCAGTCCATCATAAAGTTTGGCACCTTTGGTGTGGGGTATGTCTTGATTGAAGTCTTCTATCAGTCTTGGAAACTGTACATCCATGACTACCCATAGCTTACTGCGGTCTGGACTGAGGCCAAACATCTTAATTGTATGTTCTCCGGCTGTCACTTGACGCACTTGTCCCGCTGTATCTATAGCATAAATATTAGTATGGTCATCCTCTTTAAGTAAATAATACAGTGTCGTTTTATCATACCACTGTGGAGAAGATCCTTTTTCTACCCAGGGTTTAGAATCTCCACTTTGTACGCGGCGGAGCATGATCTTTGATGATGATTCATTTTTCTCCTGATCGTAGTCAGATCGAGTGTAGGCTACCCATTTGCCGTCAGGTGATAAAGCAGGGCTGCCTATCTTGGGAATAGCATGCATGATCTCCGGTGTGAGAACTTTGTTTTGAGCCGTGGCTATGGCACTGATGCATATGAAAACAAACCAAGACAGATAAACTAACTTCATATATTTAATTTTTAGATAAGTTGATGTCCTTATTATATGTTACTAAGGATTTAGTTATTAAATTTGAGGCTGAAAAATACGATTTTTTATTCAAATGTGGATATCTGTCTGAGATCGGGCTATATTATCATTCGCAATTGATTGGGTAGATTGAATGGAAAGTGAGGTTGGAAAAATTGATACACATTCTAGAACGTTGATCTGATTTTAACACTCATTACGAATTTCCAATGCATAATTCTGGTTTAAAAGATGGTTGTGGCATGTCGACACGGTTCGAAATAGTGTTTTTTCTACCGGATTGCATCAGCGATGTGTAAGGGTGGCGACGGAGGAGCCAGACTCAGCATAGCAATAGCGAAGCTGAGGCCGACCGTCCAGGGAGCCCTGAAACGTAGCGACCCGCAGGGTGATGCCCAAAGCAAAAAATACAATCTGTTAAGATTAAAGACGGATAAATTATTGTTTTTCAATAGTGTAGGTCAGGTTGATCTCCATGAATATATTTTTTAACGACTAATATAAATAATATGTCATACGAGCTAAAGGGTAAGCTTTACAAGGTATTTCCAACAGAGAGCAAAACGGACACTTTTCAAGCTAGAGAATTTGTGGTAGAGACGCAGGAGAATTATCCTCAGTTGGTTAAGTTTCAATTGACGCAGGATAAGTGCGGACTGATTGATGGATATAGTGAGGGTGAGGAGTTGATTGTGCACTTTGATTTAAGGGGCAGAGAGTGGAATGAAAAATTCTTCACCAATCTACAAGCCTGGAAACTGGATAAAGTCGGATCTGATGCGGGTGAGCCTGCTAGCACAGGGGGTGCATCAGATATGCCGGCAGATGGCTTTAGTATAGAAGAGGACGATAATGACCTGCCGTTTTAATCCAGATGAGGGTGTTGTAAAAAGCTGCTATTGAGTCATCTACAGTGCATAGGGTTTGGAGCCAGAGAGGAAAGTGTCTTGCAAGATATAGCAAAGCGAGCTTTTGAAGAGGGGAGACCGTGGCCACATGGTAAGGGGTTCTATGTCCAGTACAGAGATGAGAGTGGAGCAGAGCTTTGGCTACAGTTTGATCGACAAAAGCAATTGGTGGATTTGCATCCACATTTCTTCAGTAAGGAGGATACACCAACCTGCCTGACGGCGCAGATACCGTCCCCGACTAATGAACATGAAGGCAGTTATTTTGCAGTGAGTTTTCCTGCGCATGAGGATAATCCGGACTCCGGCCGATTTCCTTTTATGTTTGATGTGCCTGATTATCTGTGTACAAGTGATCAGGTCTCCATGCCGGTGAGTAGTCTTGTGCAGTTGGTGGCTTTTGCTCAGCAATTTGACACGTATGCATCCAAAGGTCAGCTAAAGAAGGTTACCGGTCAAAAGCCACTATCGGTAATTCCTGTAGGATTATTAGGTCCGGACGGTGATGTAGCGGAGCGGCCTAAGGCCATTGTCGAGATGACTGGGACTGTAGCTTCGGTCTCTACCAGAGAGAATGCAATGACGAATCAACCATTTGGTCTGCTCAGCGTAAATATTGATGGCGGCACGATGACAATAGTCTTGCCTCATGCAGAGCTAGTGAGATGTGCTCCGCAGCCGGGGCATGCCTTTTCAGGTCGGTTTTGGATGTCGGGGCGTTTGCCAGTAAGGAAGAAAGGCTTTTTTGAAAGACTTCGGCAATTGTTTTAGTACAACTATTTGATGGCAGTGTCGTCGAGATTATGGGGAGATGTGGACGATTTGATATTCGGAAAGAAGTCCTAAGCAATCTTTTCAAGGAGACGGAAAAAGTAATCTATAATCATTGATTGATGCATCCAAGTCAATAGATGATTCACATCTATTCATGATTTGTCTTCATGGGTACCTTCAAAAGCCAATCTGTCGCTGTAATGAACAGCATAGACTCATCCGTATTAAATGCAAGATTCGCTGAGGCTCTATCACCTGTCCTGATGGTGCCCAGCCATTCTCCCTTCGGCGAAAACACTAAGACACCGCCTGGTCCTGTAGCGAATATGGTACCGCTAGAATGCACTTTCAAGCCGTCGGGCAGCCCTTTGAGCCCTTTATCCAGTAAATGGGTCGCATCGAAAAGCAGATCGTGTCCTGTTATTCGAAAATTCTCATCGAGGTCATACGCATGGTAGACAGCACCCTCCGGGTCAGATACAGCGATGTAGAGTCTGTCTTCATCAGGTGACAATGCTATACCATTGGGCTTCGTCAGGCTGTCAATAAGCAGGGTAACTTCTTTTTCTGGAGTCACCATAAAGACACCGCTGTATAGCAATTCTGGTCCGGTAGGATCTTCTAGTCCATAAGGCGGATCTGTGAAAAACAAAGTACCATCAGAGGCGATACAGATATCATTGGGGCTATTAAATCGCTTACCTTCATACCGATCTGCAATTGTTTCGAATATTGGACTTGGATCAAGGATGCTATTTGTCATTCTGACGACCTGCCGAAGACCGTGCTGACAAAGAATTAATTTGCCACCTGCATCCAGAACCATACCGTTAGATCCTGAGTTTTTGCGGCGTTTGTCGTCTACAGGGTAGCCTGACTGTTTCATGTAGACGCGCAGGCTATCGCCGGCTCTCCATTCAAAAATGGAGTTTGAGGGCACATCTGCGAAGATTAAGGCGTCTCTATCCTCCAGCCAAAGCGGCCCCTCCGACCACACAAAGCCCTCAGCTATGATGGTTGGTTTGACATGGCGATCTACCAAGTCTACAATGCGCTCGTCTCTGACTTCAAGCCCCATTAATACACTTTGGCTCTCTACATCCTCAGTGTCGCTACACGCCGCCAGGAGGATGATTATCATCATGCAAAAAAAATACTTCATATCCATCCGGTTATTTACCTTTATGGTTGCTGATTCGCGACCGCTATCAAACATATTGCCTTGAATTTCATTCTATAAAAGTATCAAATATAAATAAAGACCCAATAAGATGCTAGAACACGACAAAAACATTGAAGAGTATTGCAGAGTACACAGCAGCCCACTTTCTGACGTGCTATACGATCTAGAGCGAGAGACCAACCTCAAGACAGTTCTTCCGCGCATGTTGTCCGGCGATATCCAGGGCAGGTTTCTACAGATGATGACCGCATCCATAGGTGCGCGATACGTCGTGGAGGTAGGGACATTTACCGGTTATTCAGCTATTTGTATGGCATCGGCCATGCCATCGGACGGAAGGCTGGTCACATTCGAGGTCAACGATGAGATGCAGCCGTTTTACGATAAGTATTTTCCTCAGGCCGGTGTTCAGGACATCATCGACGTACGATTTGGTGATGCACGCGAGCTGCTCAGTGACGTGGATGAAGGCATCGATCTGGTCTTCATTGACGCCGACAAGAAGAGTTACCCGCACTACTACGACATCCTCCTGCCCAAGGTTCGCCAAAATGGACTCATCCTCATTGACAATGTACTATGGTCAGGCAAAGTCCTCCACGAAGACAAAGACAAAAACACAGCCATCATAGATGCATTCAATAAGCAGGTCACAGCCGACGATCGCGTAGAGAATTTCCTGTCGTATATCAGAGATGGCCTTATGATCTGTCGTAAGTTGTGATTTGTTCTTTGGGCGTGCCCCCTTACTATCGTGCGGGGTCGGGCTATGCGCTTGTATTCACAGGTCTGCCATAGAGTGTCGCTGCTGTTTTGAGTGGCTTTTACTTTTAGTGGCTGTTCAAAAGAATATTCTTAGTTAAGGTTTTAGTCATAATTTAGGTCGACGCTGAGCCAGAGACGGCTCAGTTCCTTCATTATCAGATTGACGTTTAGTCAATCTGATTGCTTCGCACCATTCAGTCAAGCCCCTCCCTCCAGCGCTCCACTAGATATGCCAGTCCTGTTCATATCGCTGCTATCCCTCACGCGAAAATCGGTTGTCCGTTGTCCGTTGTCGGTTGTCCGTTGTCCGTTGTTTACGCTTCGCTGTTTAGGCAAACGGTCGGCTATCGCCTCCGTTTGCTGTTTACGCTACGAGCACTCTGTGCTCTCCGCTGTTTATGCTTGGAGATGGCTGATAGCTTTCAAGTCATATTTGCATGAAAGCCCCTGACTAAAAAAATGGCGAAAAATCTCCAATATAATCTCTGCTATAAACGCGAGCGCAGCGAGTTAAACGTGAGCAAAGCGAACTAAACGCGAACTATAGTGAGCTAATCATGAGCACAGGGGTAACACATACATTTTACGTTCTACATTCTACATTCTACGTTCGACCCAAAGAGCCCTTGGCTCGTGATACTTTTATCTTTTGTCTTTTGTCTTGTTCCCTGTGGTCTTTTACTTTTGCCCTATGGCTATTGTTGCTATTTTTCACGTTTATAGTTTTTGCAGATTTCAAGCGGTTGTACTTTTTTTGTTGAAATGGAAGTGGCACATTTCAAGATGTCGTTTTTTCTGGTCTTGCATCAGCGATGCGAAGTGGGTCAAGAGCGCATGCGAGTGAGTCCGAAGGACCGAGCGAACAGCGAGCCCCGGAGCGTAGCGACCCGACGACGACAGGAGGAGGGTGATGCCCAAACCGACAAAATAGAATATAGCCTTATTAAGCATCCTAATATCGAAAGAGCTTATACTCCG
>SLDF01000075.1 GCA_007125435.1 Saprospiraceae bacterium | reverse complement strand
ATATTGAAATATTGAGCTTCCGGGGAGATGATTTGGGCCATTTTTGAGAATATTTTGATTGTCGCTTCTTAGGTAATTTTATTAAAGGTTGTGGGTTTTTACTCTCGCTGTTTTGTTTTCTTTATTTGTGAATGTTAAACTCCTTCGTCGATTTGAAGCCGTAATGCCCACCTGCTGTCGTTTTCAGGCGGTGGGTAGGTATTGTCTAAAGCATTCTTAGGGCTAAATCATACAGTGGAAAGAAAATCTCTTTATCTGTGGTAACCTTTTCTGATAGCGGACTTTTATGATATGCTAACCTCCATTTACGGTTATTAGTTTTTTATCTGCAAGTTCTCGCAATGTTTTCTTTATTTCACTTACTGTTTCTCCAGTTTTTGGTAGTTTGATAAGTTGAGTTCTATTGTCATTAAATAAAAACTCTATAGCAGAAGATTTAAACTCAATACGCTTAAGGTCACTCCACTTTATTAATTTTGTCCGATAAAAGACGTCTTCTCTCACAGTGATTTCATTGTCATTAATTACAAGCCTTGGTGAAAATTTATTAATCGGATGGAAAAGAATTAAACCCAAAGTGAACATTATAAGTCCGCATAATAGTAGAATTAAACCAAAAAATAATGTCCAGGATGATGAGGGTGAGCTTGTCAGCCTATTAATGCCATTCAGTGAAATGAAAACCCCAAGCATCATATACAACCATTTAGAAACAGACGTTCGCAGTCCATTCGGTTTTTGTGTTAATAAAATTGTCTTTTTCATATTTGGCAATTTTGACTAATGTATTTAAGCCTTATATACGCCATTAAGGAAATCTACTTCATTGGTCAATTGATCATGTCCAACGGGACAGACGAAGCCTAGGCTACAAATATAGTGGATCAGCAATCATTATCTTAACTCAAAAAAGATCAGTCAATAGTCCAAAAATCGATCTTCAAAAGTTTCCTTTTAAGTCGCTTTACGCAGATAGTAGCATAGGATAGACCAACAGAATATTCAGCGCTGGTCTGTTTGTTCACCGAAAACTTAGTTGTTATGCCTTCGTTGCTTTCTTTTGTAAATTTCTTTACCTACTCTATTTATGTGGTCTAGAAATTCAGGGTTAGTTATTTTATCATAAATTGAAATGTCAAATTTGTACGGCAACATCAAATCATCTAATTCAAACTCAATTTCCGTCTGCAAACTTAAATCAATATCTTTTCCAATCAAAGTAAGGTCTATGTCTGAAGCAGGTTTAAAGTTGCCCATTGCTCTTGAGCCATAGATCAATACTACTTCTACTTGTTGGTATTTTGAAAATACTGCCCTAATGCTGGTAATTTCTTCTTTTGTCAAGCCTGAATTGTGCATTTTATCATAGTTTTCATTGGTCAGTACTTCTTTTAGCCTCCATATTCATTTGGAACTCTAAAAAAGCTGGATAATACTCATTCATTATTTTTGAATAAATCTCATCCGCAGTTTCTTCATTGTAAGTGTGTGAAGTTTTGTTTCGGCTTCCAATCATATCCATCCAAATCTTACCGTCAGACACTATTTTTAATTGAAAAGCTTCCCTTGTTGCATCTCTACTACCTCCAACATTAGTATTGCCCTGGAATGAAGCATAATCCTTCATTACATTCCAAGCCAATTCGTGGGTATACTCAAATCGTTGTATTAAACCCTCCTTGATCATTTCATCCAACACATAACCTGTATCACTAGTGTCAATAGGCTTGTTTTCATCTCTAAAATTATGCTTGATGTATTCAACAGCTTGTGAAAGTTTGTGAAGTGCTTTCACAAAGTTTGAATACCTCTGTTCCCACCTGATGTCTTCTTCCATTTTATTTGGTATTTATTTGACCTATTATGTCTGTATTCAATTTACACTTTACATCTTATTATTTTGTCGTAATTTTAACTCCAAATTCCTTTTTATGAAGAGCCTAACTTTATATTAGTTTAGCTTCTCCAATGAGACACAACAGCAAGCAAAGTTGATTCCCAAGTTCAACGTTTAAAGTTGAATCCAATTGGACAAATGGTCATAGCCAGAGGTACAGGCGAAGCCAGTTCTACAAAATAGTGGAAAGGCGTTCGTCATGGGAATCCATTTTCCTTATTTTTAATGCCAGGTCTAAATATAAGAACTTTTGCCATATTGGGTCAGGTGTTACAGCAGAATACGTTGGTTAAGGATTTAATCTGAAGGTAAATTGATTGTCTTCTTACAATGCAATACTTATACAATAGCGAAATTCATAAAACGTGTGTAGTTCAAAATATGTTTCTGAGAAAAAATGTTAGAAGGCAATACGCGGATAATCAATGAAGCAGGCAAAAATAAAAAACGGGAATAACATGTCAAAAGAGACTGTTATTCCCGTTAGTGCCCCAGGCGGGACTTGAACCCGCACGGCCTAAACGGCCACAGGATTTTAAGTCCTGCGTGTCTACCAATTCCACCACCAGGGCAGTGGGATATCTTCTAAAAAGAAAACCCTCTTCGGCAAGAGGGCTTTGAAGAGCGAAAGACGAGATTCGAACTCGCGACCCCGACCTTGGCAAGGTCGTGCTCTACCAGCTGAGCTACTTTCGCTTGAAGCGACGCAAATATAAAATAATACAGACGTAATTACCAAACTATTGAATCAGAAAATTATATTTTTTTGATGGATATTGTGTGCACCCGTAGTAATAATCTGATTGTCAATATGTAAATCTCACCGAGTAATCTCAGTGTATGAACTGATCTTCCAAAGGACACTACAAGGTCAAAAAATCTCTGCGTAGAAATAGCCTTGAGGCCAATATGGTCAGCCCTAAGCCTAGTAAGAAAAAAATGCTTGTCGATATAGCATTAAATTGATAACCGGCATCTGTCACGTTGAAGTCGGTGTAATAGAATGGACTTATATAGCCTATCCACTCCAGGTCAGTGGACGACTGTGCCAATGCATCTATCAGGTATGTGCCAAAGACCAATCCTACACCAAGCCCCATAAAGTTCATTGTGGGATTGATAACGACACTGGACACAATCCCTAACGCCATGAAGAAAAACAAAAGCGCTGCCCCATGCATATGAAGTGCCACAAACCTGCTTATGTCTATAGTTTCGGTATCCAACCACGTTATCGCTAATAAGGCAATAATGGCCTGTATTAAGACCAGAAGGAAATACAGAACAAAGGCCGATATGGACTTTGAGAAGAAATACTCTAAGCGACTTATAGGTTTTGACATGATGAATTCTATCGTATGTTTCGCCTCTTCTTTTGTGAAGATGCCCGCACCCGTAGAAAAGCAATAGACCCCCATGATGATGATAATGTATATCCCATAATACACGCGGTAAAAGCCAAGACCCGTAGTCATCATAAATTCATCCATGCCCATGCCTTTTAAAAGCCCCTCAGGGAGGGAGTCAAGTAGGGCAGTCAGGTCATCACCTGCCATTTGAATAGATGGAAAAAATGCCATGATGAGGACGGTAAAGGCTACAACTACCCCCGTCCATATCATGAGGTTCTTGAAGTTGACTTTGACTTCGCTAGCTATGAGGTGTGTATTTATCATCTTTCGTAGTAGTTCATAAATATGGTTTCCAAATCGGGCTCTTCAATACTGATGTCTAAAAGCTCTTGGCTGGCAATCCAATTTGATAGTACATTGATGTCGCCGTGAAATTCAAAGCTTAGAACATCGTCTTGCCATGATGCCTGACGAAATGACGCCGGGAGGTCTCCTACACCCTGTCTATCTTTAAAGATCAGTCGGCACTGTTTGACCTGGTTCTTTAAGAGAGAAGAGACATCTTCAATAGCAACAATTTCACCTGACCGGATGACGGCAGTGCGATTGCACAGTCTTTGTATTTCTGAAAGTATATGTGATGAAAAGAAGATGGTCATACCCGATTTGTTTTTCTCCTCCAGAAGATCAAAGAATTTATGCTTGATCAGTGGATCCAATCCTGAAGTCGGCTCGTCCATGATGAGCAATTTTGGCTGGTGAATCAGGCTTTGGATGATGGCTGTTTTCTTGATGTTTCCTGTAGATAGTTCGCTTATTTTTTTGTCAAGCTTGAGCTCAAAAAAATCGGAAAGCTCATCTATGAGACTAAGGTCCGTATTTTGATAGAACCCTGCTGAATACATCAATAGTTGTCTGGATGTCATAGAGGAATAATATCTGACCTCAGCAGGGATGTAACCTATGCTTTGGCGCACTTGAGGGCCAAATTGTGGCATTTCCTTACCCATTAGCTTTATTTGCCCTGAAGAGGGTATCAACATGCCGAGTAGTGAACGGATAAGTGTTGATTTACCGGCGCCATTGGGACCAACAAAGCCAAACTTATCACCTTGCTCCACGGTGAAATTTACATTTTTAATACCGATGTGCTTCCCATAGAATTTGGATAGACCTATGGTTTCTATCACTGTCATATTATCAATTTATGGACAATATAAGGAAATATGTTAATTGTGTTAGCCGGTTGATTATGTTTGTTATCATTTGTCGTGGTTATGTTGTTAGATTGAATATTGGCTAGATTCTATTAATTACTAGAGAGGTACACCATAGAGCTAAAACATATTTGCTATTTTTGCATTTTCTTACCGAGATTTAATCATGTATGGGATAACAATTATTGTGATTTCATGATTAATAGAGGATGTAAACGGGTTTAGAATAGACATGAGCAAAAAAGGAAGAGTTTTAGTGGCAATGAGTGGTGGTATTGATAGCACGGTGACGGCTATGATGCTGCATGAGGAAGGATATGAAGTCATAGGCATCACCATGAAGACCTGGGACTATGCCACAAGTGGGGGAGACCAAAAAGAAACCGGCTGCTGCAGTTTGGATAGTATCAACGATGCCAGACAGGTGGCTGTCGATTTTGGCTTTCATCATTTTATAGTAGACATCAGAGATGAGTTTGGGGATTTTGTCATAGACAACTTTGTAGATGAGTATCTCGCAGGGCGTACACCTAATCCATGTGTACTCTGCAATACCCATATCAAATGGGAAGCCATGTTAAATAGGGCAGACCAATTGGACTGTGAGTTCATCGCTACGGGGCACTATGCAAAGATCGCCAGTGAAAATGGCAGGTTGTTCATACAAAAAGCCAAAGATGGACAGAAGGATCAATCCTATGTACTTTGGGGGCTAAGTCAAAAATGTATGGAAAGGACATTGTTTCCACTGGGGCCATACACCAAGCCGGAGGTCAGACAAATGGCCTATGATAAAGGCTACACTGATCTTGCCAAGAAAGGGGAGTCCTATGAGATCTGCTTTGTTCCGGATAATGACTATAGGGGCTTTCTCAAACGCCGTCTACCTGAGCTTGAAGATGAGGTCAAAGGTGGCATATTCGTCGATAGAGATGGTAACCTGCTCGGTGAGCACCATGGGTATCCATTTTTTACCATAGGGCAGAGAAAAGGCCTTGGACAAGCCTTTGGAAAGCCCATGTATGTCACAGATATTCAACCTGAAACCAATACGGTGGTGCTCGGAGAGGTCGATGAATTGATGAGAAATGGTATGATCGTATACAAGCAAAATCTTCAGAAATACGAGACTTTGCCACATGATATAGAATGCACGACTGCCGTAAGGTATAATGATAAAGGTACATTAGCGAAGCTTGCACATACAGATAACAACGAAATCAGCGTTGAATTCATGGCAAACGTCAGGGGAGTCGCTCCGGGCCAATCCGCTGTATTCTATGAGGGTAATGATATAGTCGGCGGTGGCATTATCAAACAAAGTCTATAGTATATGAAGTATTTATCCTACATCTGTTTTGTGTTCTTGCTGGTCTGCTTTGCAGGATGTACAAGCGAAACAGAGATAGATGACTTCACGACTGATCTCCGCCTCGAGTACAGCCCACTAGAGCCCGGCATCGAAAGACAATATCGCGTGGACTCCATCCTATTTAAGCTTGGTGTCAGTGGTCTGGAGCGCGATACACAGTCCTACATCTTTTATGAAAGTGTAGTAGATTCTTTTGAGTCCGTCACAGGGGTGAATAACTTTATCACTGATCAAAGAAAGGTCAATCTCAATACTCAGGTAGAGGCTTTCCATCAATACACATCCAGAATAGATAATAATGTATTAGTCGTTTCTTCCGATAACAGACCAATCATGCCACTTGTCTTTCCACCTAGAGTCAATCGCAATTGGGATGGGCTATCCCTATTTGATGCCGCCTCGTATATTAAGGTAGTTCAAAACGAGCCGATTGTGTTATTCAAGGATTGGACTAACTTTCGGATTGTAGAAGTGGGGGCTACATATGAGGTGAATGACCAAATCTATGAAGATGTTATTACTGTCCTCCAAACCGATACAGAAAATGCTATAGAAAGAAGATATGCGCTAGAGCGCTGGGCGCCTGACATCGGTATGATCTATCGTGAGCACATCATACTAGATACACAAAATATTACAGATGACCCCTGGGAAGTAAAGGCTGAGAGAGGTTATATTCTTTACCAAAGCCTCATTTCACAATAATGAAGAATCAAGAAATTAACATAGAAGTCGCTAAAATACACAAAGCTCACGGGCTAAAAGGTGAGATGAAAATATCATGGGTACACCCCTTTGAAGACATAAATCACCTGTTTGACTACTTATTGATCGATACCAAGGGCCATTTGATTCCTTACTTCATAGAGCGAATTAGGAGCGATATGCAGCTTGTAAAGCTAGAACAAGTTGACAGGCTTGAGGACACCTCTGATTTGGTCAATAGAAAAGCATTTGTGCCTATAAACTGTATTCCCAAAGAATACATGTCTCCCGAACCTATTTCAGAAAATCCCGACGATGCATTGATCGGATTCACCATAAAGGACGCACAAGGGGAGGAGATAGGCATGATACAACAAATAGTAGAAATGCCTCAGCAATCTCTCGCTGAGATCGAGTACATGCAAAAAAGTGTCCTCATTCCCCTCAACGAACATTT
>SLDF01000355.1 GCA_007125435.1 Saprospiraceae bacterium | reverse complement strand
CGCTTTGGGCATCACCCTCGTCCTGTCGTCCTCGGGTCGCTACGCTCCGGGGCTCGCTGTTCGCTCGGTCCTTCGGACTCACTCGCATTCGCTCTTGACCCACTCCGCATCGCTGATGCATGACCAGAAAAAACGACATTTTGAAATGCGCCCTATTTGAAGTCATAAATATTGTTTTGCCCTTATCACCTTGGTTATGAGTCGGGTTATTCATTGCTGCATTGTAATTTTTATTTTGATCCATATCCTTTTTACTTGAAGTATACATGTATGAATTCAATTTTGGTTAAAGCGATTTTTGTGATTGCTGTGGGTGTATTGAATAATGATCTATGTTTATTTTATAATGGAAACTTTGATGTTGTCGCCCATTCTTCGTTAAACTTATAGACTGCTGCAGCCTTGTTATTGATACTAAAAATGAAATATACCTCTTCATTATGCACTAATTTATCAATAGCCTTCATTTGTCCAAATATTCTTAATCCACTTTGGCTTCCAGGAAGTGATTCGAACCTTCCATTATTACGATTGATTAAGACGGTTCCATGGTTGGCGTCAAGTCTTGAAAACTGGGGCGGGTATGTAAAGAGATTACCGCCACAGATGATATCTGGAAGCCCATCGAAGTTTATATCATGGGTAGTAATACTATGAATATTGGAGAGCTGCGCATCAACGGGCAAAGGGATAACATCATATTCTGCATTGTTATGATTTAACAAGACTATAGACTTTAGAAAGTTTATCTCTTTGACCATAGCTTGTTCTGTGCTTCTCTTTCCAAATAAGTCGTGGATAGATTTTTCAGCGAAAAGGTGGTGGGTCAGACTTTCTTTTTTTAGTCCGGGAAGCGATATCGTCAACTCCCTTTTCATGAGTACAGGAACATCATGCCCATTGACATGGCGTGTCATTATTTTATCTAAAGTATTTCGTTGATCAAAATCAGCGAGATAAAGCTTTATTGGTAAGTCATCTCGAGAGCCTAAATAGGAATTTGTTCCTCTGTTACCTAAAATCAAATCGTCAGTACCATTGCCGGTTAAATCTGCTGTTGCAATAGAATACCAATATCCTTTTTTATCTTCAAGTGGATTGTTTTTGACGGGTTTGAATGTATTATCCTTACTTTCAAAAATTTGAGGTGACATCCATTCGCCTACAATAATTAATTCCGGTATACCATTATTTGTAATGTCAGCTAATGTTGCATCACAGACCATACCTATTTCTGCAATATCAGGCCCTATGTCGTGAGTCACATCTTTAAATTTACCATTGCCATCATTTTGATAAAGATAAGACCTTGGAGCAACGCCATACTGAAGAGGTACAGATCTACTCCCTACAAATACATCTATGTTACCATCATTATTAAAGTCAAAGGGGACAATAACCGCTGTATTCATGCCATTGACAGGAAATGCATCGGTTTTTAGTGTAAATTTTGCATTTCCATCGTTGATATAGAGACGGTCTTGCATTTCCCTTGTATTGCTTTTTTGAAAGTTGCCGCCACTACCTATAAGGATATCATGGAAACCATCATTGTTGGCATCAAAACTCACCATACATACGTCTTCAAACTCATGATAAAACGTTAAATCTCCACCATCACTGTCAACAAATGTACCATCTGACTGGCCTAAATACAATGCAGTTTTCTGTCCTCTGGCACCGCTAATAACTATATCGTCAATACCATCCATGTTAAAATCGCCTACTATTAAGTCGGGCCCTTCCTGAGATAATTTCATGGGTAAATTTCGCTCATAATCAAAATCTACATAATGATCCTCTTCATGTGGTCTTAGCCCGAAGTCTACGGACTCAAAAACTGAAGTTAAAATAGCATTTTTTGACTCCGGTCTTTTCTTTGCAACAGTACTGTAGTCCAGTGTAATAACTTGATTCAGCTCATCTACATTTAGTTTTGTAATTTGTCTATCCGGCCACATAACTTGTACAGAATCAATAGGTAGCAAATTATTGACTCCAAAATGAAGTTTAAAGTCAACTGATGACTGGAAACCTCTATTGGGTATCAATTCTCGTTGTAAAACCTGATCACCCTGATATATTTTAACAGAGCTGCCAATGGCGAATTGATTATCATTAGGACCAATAAGAGTAAACTGAAGGTATGATTTTGTGGAATCTTTATCTATCGTATTTTTATAGATAAATGCCGGTTGATTTACATTGTTAATGATGATATCAAGATCGCCATCTCCATCTAAATCAGCATATGCCGCTCCATTCGAGAAAGAAGGGTGGGAGAGACCCCAGTGATCTTGCATATTATCAAAAGTCAAATCTCCATTGTTTTTAAAAATAAAGTTTGATATAGGTCTTGAAGGCATTCGACTTATCACCGAGTCAACATGATCTTTCTTTCCACTCATAGTCATTCGCTGAATAACATCGTTTGCAAAAAAATCAATAAAGTCTTGATCTATGACATCGTGGTATATGCCATTGCAAACTAAAATATCGGAATAACCATCATTATCAGCATCAAACATGAGAGCTCCCCAACTCCAATCCGTAGCAGCGACACCGGCATGAAAAGCTATCTCTTTAAAGGCTTTATTTCCCGTATTAAGCTGTAAAGTATTTTGAGTGAATTGATGATAAAATCCTCTATCTACCTTGAGCTTGTAAACATCAAAATTCTCAAAGTCCGTTGTTGTTTTAAGTCTGTATTCTTCATAAGGGAGCATATCCGTTACAAATATATCTGGCCAGCCATCATTATTGATATCTGCCATATCCGCACCCATTGAAGACAGTGATATGTGTTGCATTTGGTCGGTTAAAACTTCTTCAAATGTACCGTCACCTTTGTTAATGTATAGATAGTCCCGCTCAAAGAAGTCATTTGATACATAAATATCTAACCATCCGTCCTGATTGATATCTCCAACAGTAACACCAAGCCCAAACCCAATAAGACTACCGTAAATACCAGCTTCCTCACTAACATCTATGAATCCATTACCTGTATTCTTTAATAATTTATCTCCTCCTCCTTGTAAAAACTCTTTAACTGGCCAATCTTCAGCTCTTAAGTCTCTTTTGTTGGAATAGTTAAGAGTATTTACTGGTATAAAACTATTGTTGAGTATATAGCAATCTAGTAAGCCATCCCCATCATAATCGAAAAAAACTGCGTGGGTCGTGTATCCTTCGTCGTCAAGGTTATAATCTTCCGCCATCTCTGTAAATGTATTATCGCCATTATTGATATACAGTTCATTAGTAGCTTTGATTCCTTTCTTATAACCTGCATTACAAACATAAATATCCAACAAGCCATCATTATTGATATCTACCATAGATACTCCCGTACTCCAATAGTTTTCTGATGCTACGCCTGCTTTATCGGTTATATCCTCAAACTTCATCTCTCCTTTATTGAGATACAGTTTGTTTTTGCCCATATTCGCTGTAAAATAGATATCCGGTAGTCCATCGTTATTGATATCTCCAATAGCTACTCCACCACCGTTATAAAAATTTCTATAGCTAAAAATATTAAACTTCTCATCATTGGTAACGGTATTCACGAAGTCTATACCTGTCACATTTGTTTCGAGCTTTTGAAATAAAGGATCAATAGCCTGATCGCTTATCTGACAAGAAAAACCAATGGCAACTAGTAGAAGAAGTAAAATCAACCGGGAGTTCATTAACATATACGATGGTATTAAAGTAATGTGAATATAGCAAGTTTTAAGGAGATAGTTAGTTCTTTAACCCGCATTATGCATAGGATCGGTTTCACTTTTCCTGAAAATGAGTGAGGAGACATTCAAACAGAGTGCCTCCTCAACAAACAAATGAGTCAATATGAAATTAATTTTTAATAACCTGGATTTTGCACCAGGTTAGGATTTACTGCAAGTGCTCTACTCGGTATTGGGAAAAGTAGTCTTTCTGGTCCTGATGCCGGCTTTTCAGTCCAGGCATCGAGAAACTTACCAAACCTTATTAAGTCTTGTCTTCTGTGACCTTCCCAATATAGTTCTCTAGCTCTCTCGTCTAGTATGTTATCAAGAGTAACACTACCTAGTGGGTTAGCACCTCTTTTTTCTCTAATCTCGTTAACCAGATTTGTAGCTACTCCCATGTTTCCTGATCTTGCTTCAGCCTCTGCTTTCATTAAAAGTACGTCTGCATATCTGAAGAAGACATAATCGTTATTAGCAGGTTCTTCATTGATGTAATCAGGTGGGTATTTAATTACCCTTACACCTGTTACCTCAAGGTTATTTCCATCCTCTCTTAGCTTTACGTCTTTCGTGAATGATAAGGCACTTCCTGTTCTATCTTGTAAGGGCTCACCATCCTGATTAAATTGCTGACCAATCAAGAAACCAGGTCTTATTCCTGAAACGTCTGTTACTCCTGGATATTCAGCTGTTAGTCTTTCATCTCCTTCTTCAAAAAGATCATAAACCTCAGCTATTGTGCAGAATCCATTCCAGCCTGATGGGTTTTGGTTATAGTGTAAAGTAGACATCCATCTAGATCTAACATTTCCACCTCTATTTCCACCCTGATTTTCATTGGTCCATATCAACTCTGTTGACATAGAAGCATTATTCCGAGAAAAATTATCAAAATAGTTTTCAGCTAGTGTATACTTCCCGGAATTAATAATTTCGTCTGCCAGAGAAATAACTCTTTGCATATCCTCAGCAGGAAAAGAAGGGTTTTGTCTATCTGCAAAAGTACCTTTATTTAGATGCGCCTTCATTAATAATGTTCTTGCTGCGTCCTTATTCGCTTTGTGAACAGGAGCATCTGGCAAGTCTTCCATGATTTCATTAAGCTCATCTAAAACATATGCTAGTGCTTCATCAGCTTGAAGCACTCTTGGAGCCTCTAATAAGTTCTCTTTTGCTTCTCTAAAAGGTACTTGTCCCCAACCATCTGCTACACAAAATACTGCAAAAGCTCTCAAAAATCTTGCTTCAGCAGCCTGCTCTGGAGTTGGATTAAAACTCAAAACCTCATTTGCTGTAAAGAAAATGCCAAGCAAATCATTGAATGTGAATGTCAAGAAATCATGTTCTGCATCCCATGTATGATTATGCAATACTCTCCAAATGCCATTATCGTCCCAGTCTGGTCCTCTAGTAGGCCCTATAGTTTCGTCAGTGGTGTGTTGTTGTGCCGCCCAAAACCTTGCCTGATCCTGGAAGGGTAATTGTAGTTCATCATATGCTGCCTGAAGTAGCGCAGTGGCGTCAAACAAACCTTCTGCTTGCTCTCTTGTGATATCGCCAACTAAATTCTCTTCAAGATTTGTACAGGCTAATGCACCTGTCAGCATAGCGAACATCAGTAATCGAATTGAAAATTTTCGCGTGTTCATCTATATTTAATTTAGTGATTTTAAAATGAAAAATTAAGTCCTAATAAAAATGTTCTGGCCGGTGGAAATGGCACATATTCTATACCAAATGATGGAATACCATCAGGGCTCACATTTACAGTATTTACCTCTGGATCGAAACCTGAGAAGTTTGTGAATAATAATAAGTTTTGTCCTGTTACATAAACACGTACATTACTCACACTCGTTCCAATAGGTCCAAAATTATAACCTAATTGAAGATTGGCTAACCTCACAAAGTTCCCACTTTCAATATACCTCGATGATGCAGTGATTGAATTCGATCTCGATTCCATTGGACCATCAAGTAATCTAGCGTCTATGTTTCTAGTTCCTAGGTTACCTATTGGTAATACTGAGTTCGCTGTATTGTTATAGATTTGATGGCCTAATGCACCATTGAAACTGAATGTGAAATCAAAATTCTCATATGACATATTAGACGTAAATCCAAGTAATACTGTTGGGTTTGGTTGGCCAACGTGAAAGAAAGATCCATCTCCATCTCTAAACGTACTAAATCCAGCTTCATCAAGACCAGTGAAGTCTCTTAAATAAAATGAGTTCAATGGTCTACCGTTTTCAAGCCTTTGGCTTAGCGCCCCTGTCAAACCCTGACCAAATAAAGCACCTGTTTCTACTGTTGGACCTTCATAGTTTCTTAACTCATTTTGTAAGAAGGCAACATTACCGCCTACTGACCATCTTAATTTACCTTGTCCAGACAGTAAGTAATTCAATTCTATTTCTACACCCTGATTAATGACTTGTCCGTCAAGGTTATCAAAAAATCTAGTTGCTGGAGCAGGCTGAATAGCCTCAAAGTTGAAAAGTAGATTGGTGGTAATTTGTCTAAATACTTCTATACTACCAAACCACTTATAATCGTCAAATGAAAAGTCAATACCTAAATTCGTAGTCGTCTGTGATTCCCACTGTAGGAATGGGTTAGCTACATTCACTAGAGATACACCCCCAGGGCCAAATGCAAATCTTTCTTGAGCTGCACCGGCTGGAAATTCTTGGTTACCAACTTGTCCCCATCCTGCTCTCAATTTTAATTGATCAAAGAAACTGCTTCCAAAAAAGCTTTCTTCCATTATGTTCCATGCAGCTGCGAATGAAGGAAATATACCATATTTGTTTTCTTCACCAAACTTTGAAGAACCATCTGCTCTTACCGTTGCTGTCAATAAGTATTTATTGGCTATGTTAAAATTAGCTCTTGCAAAATAGGACTGAAGCTCAACAAGTGGGTCAGCAAATGAGCCTACTGTAGAGCCTGATCTCTCGATTTGATTTAACACGTTTGTCATATCAACACCCTGTGTGAAGATAAAATCTTGGGCTGTTAAAGATGTACCTCTGGTGTCAAAACTCATATATTCATATCCAACTACAGCATTCATACTTACTAATGAAGATAATTCTTTATTATAATTTAATGTATGTGTAAACTGTTGTGTAGTCAATGTGTTATTCGAAACCTGTGCAAAGCCTCTATCTTGAATATTATCTATATTGATCCAAGGCTGAACAGAAGCTCTTCTTGATCCAATACTTGAGTTCAAGCTATAAATCATTCTATATGATAGATTATCTGTTATTCTATACGAAGGCGCAATGCTACCTAGGATGG
>SLDF01000384.1 GCA_007125435.1 Saprospiraceae bacterium | reverse complement strand
GGCAGTTGTGGGGGCGACTTTTTTATTGATGAGGTTGTAGACTTTGTTTATTATGATGATTGTGGTAATGCTACAGTTATCCAAAGGTCATACAAAGTCATAGATGATAATCCACCGACCATACAGTACTGTCTTGAAGAGGTTGTTTTTGAAAATATACCGCAGAGTTGTGAGGGAATAGTTCTTTTGAATGGGCCAATTGTCACTCAGGGCTGCACAGGGACGGGGACAAGTGCGTCTTCAAATCAGACACTTGAGGTTATGTCAAATGACCCCGGGAATCAGGATGTCATCGTCAATCCGTTATCATTTGATATTGCTATAGATCTGGATGGTTTTCAGTCAATCATCGGTCCTGTGACTGTGGTGGTTGCTCTTGAAAATGTGGATGCTGACGAGCCAACAGCATTCTTTAATGTACTCAATGAGGATGGTGGCTTTATTGGTCAGACCCAACCCGTCGACGGTCCTTGTGGAAATGGGACGACCACTTTCACCATAGCCAATATAGAAAATGTCAACCGCTGGGCATCCGATGGTAGCGTTTCATTTACTTTACAGCCTAATACACCCGCCAATCAACCAGGCAGGGTATCTATTAATGATATATGCCAAAACTCTACTGTTACTGTTACTCTAAATTACTCCTTAAGTGAAGACGAAAATCTAGTATTTGAGTATAGGATAGATGGTGGCAGTCGTATAAGCTATAACCCATCTGATGAAATTGAATTGACCTTGCCGGTCGGCTCATATGAGATTGACTATTTTGTTACGGATTGTTTTGGCAATGAAGCAAGTTGTAACCAGTTGGTTTCAGTATTGGATGTAGAACCGCCGATAATAACCTGCCCCGATGATATAGAATTTATATTGGAGGAGGAGCAATGTGATTTGACGATTGTAATGGACTTACCGCTGAGTTTTGAGGACAATTGTGGCTTTCCCGATGAGACCGGAGATCGCATACCTATGGAAGAAATGGATGCGCTATTGACATTTACATGGAATAGTACTACAGAGAATTACATTGCAGAAGATGTAAGCTTTGAATTTACCGGCGTTCAAAATATCAATCAGCAGGAAGTCGTGCAAGTCCTCATTCATCTACAGGCAGATGTCTCAGATGAAGACGCTTATTTTACAATCATTGATGAAGAAGGCATAGTTCTGGGTACAACGGCCCAGGGTCAACCCAATGTCACTGCGGGTGATTGCGGTCTGGAGTCTGTCACTACTTTTGAAGTCTCTAAAAGCAGGTATAACAGGTGGGCGAGAGATGGCGTTATTGCTTTCCAGGCCATCAGTAATACCGACTTTGATAATCCCGGTAATAGCTCTGGTATTACACCCTGTGATCCTGATGCCGTGAATGCCGATGGAGATAACGATGGGTCATCTTACATTCAAATGTCCATTTTATCCGGTGGCTTTGTGCCTCATTTTTTTATCACCGGTGCTACCAACCTACCCTTAACAACAGTGGACAGCAGTGATGTGCGGCCTGAAGTCACTTTTGATATTGGTCAATCCTTTTTCCATTATGTTGGGTTTGACAAGAGTGGGAATGCAGATACATGTATGATTGAGGTCAATGTAATAGACACCTTCCCTCCAACAGCCGTCTGCAGAAATGTCATAGCAAACGTACATCCATCCGGATTGATTGATTATGAACTGATGCCGGAGGAGGTTGATGGAGGTAGTGAAGATAACTGTCGCATTGAAAGCATGTCCGTAGAACCTAATGTATTTGACTGTAGCCAAGTCGGCGAAGAAGTAATAGTCACACTGACAGTTACAGATGCTTCAGGTAATACAGATGCTTGTACATCGATCGTAAGGATAGAAAGGTTTGTGCTAGAGCCTTCATTTATATTGGATGTATGTGAGCCTGATACGTTAAGACTTTTTGCTAATTTACCTGATGGGCCCGGACCAGAAAACTATACTTTTTCATGGACAGGGCCTAATGGATATACATCCAATCAACAAAACCCCATCATTACAAATATCACGTCTGCTTTTTCCGGAACATATCAATTAGAGGTTCAAGGTTTTGGAGGATGTTCGGCTCAAGGCTCAGTTACTGTCGTAGTGCCCGAAGTGCTAGGTGTGCCGGATATACAAGTTGCGTCCAACCCCGTATGTATGGGCGATATGATCCAATTAGAAACACAAGCGTTTAGCGGGAATGTGACTTACAATTGGTATTTAGGTATACCAAATACGGGAGAATTAATCGCATCGACGCCATCCCCAGGATTATCTCTGGATTTTGAGGCGGGAGTTTACGATTTTTACGTGCAAGTAGAGACGCCTTTTTGCTTATCGCCGCCTTCTGTAGTCAGACAGGTAACGGTATTGACTCAGATAGAAGCCGTTGTAGATCCGGATTTTATTGAGATTTGTGAGGCAGAAGTCCTTCAACTCAGTACGCCAATCACGGGAAGCGGCATTACTTACAATTGGACCGGCCCGGCAAACTTTTCATCTTCTGAGAGAAACCCTTTGGTATCCACTTCAGCAGAACTTAATAATAGCGGTTTGTATACACTACAACTTTTTCAGTTTGGTTGTCCATCCACCATAGCTACAGTAGAAGCAGAAGTGAGGCCAAGACCACCAATGCCTGTGATTGTCAGTAATAATGTATCCTGTCCCGGAGAGCAATTAATCTTAAGTGTCAACAATGTCGCAAATGCCAATCAGTATCAATGGACCCATCCCGATGGCAGTTTGATATTTACCGATGTAAACGTACTTACCATACCGAATGCACAGGAGTCCCTTAATGGAGGGTGGACTGTATTTGCACTAGATGGAGGATGCCGGTCAGCACAGTCAGAGCCACTGATAGTAGATATAGAACAGTTGTACGATTTTACAGCGTCTAACTTTGGTCCGGTATGTGAAGGCGATTCGGTAACACTACTGGTCAATGAAATCCCGGGTGCTACCTATGATTGGTCTGGTCCTGTTCAGGATATTGAGCCGGTCTTCAATCCAAGAATACTACCTCTACCCGGCATATATACTGCATCTGCCACAACAGAGCGCGGCTGCAATTATGAATCTCAAACTATGGTAGTCGTAAACATTCGTCCGTCTATTACCGCTCTAAGCACAGATGCTGAAGAATGCGTAGATGGCACAGGTGAAGTCTGTTTGCAAGCAACGGTGTTCCCTTCTGATGATGGCTCTTACAGTTATGAATGGGAGGGCAATGGCTTTTCATCCATTGAGCAAGTGCCATGCATACAAAATGTAACATCTGCCAACAATGGTATTTATACTTTAATGGTGACCAATGACTTTGGCTGTCCCTCAGAAGTGCGCGAAATAGAACTGTTCGTTAAAGACATACCGGGTCAACCCATCTTGATCGCAGAAGACTTTTATTGTGAAGGTGGCACCTTTACCATTATTGTCTCCAACACAATAGAGGATATGGTCTTTGAATGGTTTACGCCGGCAGGAAGCATTATCACCGATGCACCGGAGTTTACAATTCCAATGGCTGAGATGGTAGATGAAGGGGAGTACTCGGTACAAGTTACGCTAGATGGCTGTATATCTCCACAGTCAGAGCCCTTTGTTCTAGACTTGAGACCAAAACCTGACCGCCCTACTGCGGGAGGTATGTCTTTCGTATGTGAGGGAGATTCGCTCTTTTTAACGTCGAGTTTTTCTCCAGGATCTACATATGAATGGTCAGGACCCAATGACTTTTCTTCAGATGAAATAAACCCGGTCATTTTCCCTGTAATGCTTGAAGATCAGGGCGACTACCGTCTGCGTATTGATACAGATGGATGTTTTTCTGAATTTTCTGCTCCGTTCTTTGTAACTGTCAACCCCAAGCCGGATGTACCGCGACTGGAGACAGAAGACAATATCTTATGTGCCTCTCAAGATGACTTTAGTCTGGATATTTGCGTGGCAGAGGAGGATGTCTTGACGGGTTCAAGATATTCCTGGTTTGAGGCTGTGAGTGATGAGCAAATTGGCGGACCATCTACATCCAGGTGTTTTAATATCAATGATCTGGATCGCTTAGAGGATGGTCTTAATAGTTTTTATGTCATTGTAAGTCTCGATGGATGTACATCAGATCGTTCGATTCCCTTAGAGGTGAGAATTGACAAACTACCGGAGTTGGTGGCACAGACCAGTGGTGAGGTAGTGGCTTGCAATCAGGACGAAGTGCTGGTCATGGCAGAAGAACCTACTCAAGGAAGCGGTCAATGGACAGCTATTGATAATTTCCTGAATATTGAATTTGAAAATGATCCGATGACTTCAGTTTTTGGTCTCCGCCCCGGAGAAAACCGTGTGATCTGGTCTCTCAATTACAGATCTTGTATCGCATATGACAGTGATACATTGTTGATTTTATATCAGGAATTACCGGAGGCGAATGATGACTTTGCAGTGGTGCCTTTTGCAGGGCAGGTGAGAATCAATATCTTACAAAATGACCTACTGCCCTTTGCCTATACCATAGATATCGTCTCAGACCCTATGCATGGTCGACTGGTAGGCGTGGATGGTGAGTCGTTTGACTTTGTTGCAGATCCGAATTATGTCGGACAAGATTCTTTTGTGTATCAAATATGTGCGATTGGCTGTCCCGGACTTTGTGATGAAGCGCTTGTGGTCGTGCAGATCGGCGATGAGTCCATCTGTGATATACCTAATATCATCACACCCAATGACGATGGCATCAATGACGTCTTTTTCATCCCCTGCTTGTCCTCAAATCTATATCCCAATAATAAAGTAACCATTTACAACGAGTGGGGTGCAGCTATATTTGAAGAAAGTCCCTATTCCAATAGCTGGGAAGGTTTATATAGAGGTCAGCCCGTGCCCGTAGGTACGTATTTTTATGTTGTAGAGTTTGGTCCTGATAGACCGCCGGAGAAAGGGTTTTTGATCGTAAAACGATAGTGAGTGCATAAATGAATAGCAATACAAATGCCATGAAGGTAAAAAATAGCACAATACTGATCATCATGATACTGACGATGTCAGTGCAGTTGGCCTTTGGTCAGCACGAACAGCAGTATTCACAGTTTATGTACAATAAGCTTGTATTCAATCCGGCCTATGCCGGCAGTACAGATGAGCTGACAGCAACAGCTTCGTATAGAAATCAATGGATGGGATTTGAAGGAGCACCGGTCAATATGGGTGTGTCAGTAGATGGCTCTCTCCGTGAAGACAAGGTGGGGTTGGGCCTCAATGTATTCAGAAGAACCATTGGTATCTATGACAATTGGACAATGGACGGGATCTATGCATACAAGCTAAAAGTAGGTGAAAACTCTACTTTAAGTGCCGGTCTGCAAGCCTCGCTCCGGTATTATGGTGCAAATTTTGCTGATGACAGATTGCGAGGTTCACAGGACTTATCGATAGACCCGTCTATACCTCAAGAGCAAGTTTCTGATCTGGCGGCTAACTTTGGATTTGGTCTATATTTTTCGACGCCGAAGTTTTATGCAGGCCTATCTGTACCTCGCCTGCTGGCTAGTGAAATTGATTTTTTAGATCGCGAGATTCCATTGTCGCTTGAGAGCCGTCATGCGTTTTTTATGACTGGGTTTAATGTCAGATTGAATAGCATATGGGAGTGGACACCACAGGGTCTATTGAAATATGTAAATAATGCGCCACTGGGTGTAGAGGTTTATAATGGCTTTACTGTTTTAGAACGGTACACAGTGGGTCTAGGTTATAGGAGTGGAGGATTGTCCGCAAGCCTGGGAGAGTCCATTGATGTATTATTTGGTTTTCAGCTGACGAGACAGTTGTTTATGGCTTTTACATATGATATTCTATTGTCACCTTTGCGCAATCACAGCTCCGGTAGTATCGAGGCGGTTGTCAGGTATTCATTTATTAGAGAGGATGATCGTCCACAGCAAATCATCAACCCCAGGTACTTTTAACCTTGTTTATGCATTGGAAATACATAATGAAGTGTAGCCTTCTGATTCAGAAATAGTCAAGGCTGAGCCATCTCTAACTAGGCATCGATCGCTATCCCAATAAAACTTAAAAGCTTCCATTCATCTTCAAGCATGAACAGCGGATAGCACGGAGTGCTTGTAGCGTAAACAGCAAACGGAGGCGATAGCCGATCGTTTGCATAAACAGCCGAAGTGAGGCGAATGCCGAACGCAGGCGTAAACGTCAAGCAAAGGCGTCAGCCGAATGCTTGACATTAAACAGCGAAGCGTAATCAACCGACAACGGACAACGGACAACCAGGAATCAAGATAAAAGATAAAAGGAAAAAGATAAAAGTATCATGATCCAATGGTTCTTTTAGTAAAAGGTACAACGTGGAATGTAGAATGTATTTGTGATAGTTTGCATATATAGCTGGAATGAGGCGAATGCTGAACTCAGACGTAAACAAATTATATACAACTAGTAGCTTGAATCTTGAAGCTTGAAGCTCTCTCCCGCGTGAGGGATAGAAGCGATATGAACAGGTCTAGCATAGTTAGTGGAGCGCTGATGTGATGGCGACTGGTAAGAAGCCGCTCACACCAGCAGCGACACTCTATGGTAGACCTGTGAATACAAGCGGATAGCCCGACCCCGCGCGACAGCAAGGGGGCACGCCCATACCCAACAAAAAACCTGCCCTGCCAAATAGATATTGGCGAAAAACAAATATAACATTATTTAAAACTTGCGAACTTTTGTTTTTAATGATATATTCAGCCTTCATAAAGAAATTGACGTATGATAATTGGGCTTTTAAAAGACGATCAACCGGAATCGAGGGTGGCATTTTTGCCGGATATGTGTGGTGCCATCTCGCAGATGTGTAAGGGCGTATGTGTGGAGACCGGTGCAGGTGACAGCAGCCTGGTGACTGATGATATGTATCGATCAGCAGGGGCTGAAGTCATGTCCCGCTCTGCTGTCATTGACAAGTCCGATATCCTTGTCAGTGTCAATGGTTTTGCAACCGCCGATATAGTACAACTGCCGGTAGATAAGGTATTGATCGGTGCCATGAATCCGCTCAGCAATAAGGATCTGGTGCACGCTCTGAAAAAGCATGGTCAAACGGCATTTAGCCTGGACTT
>SLDF01000086.1 GCA_007125435.1 Saprospiraceae bacterium | reverse complement strand
CGTCTGAAAAGAGCTAGAGCTTAGAGAATTTTACTTTAGACGAGTGCTGAAGAGAGAGCATAGCCTCAAGTGCTACGCGACCGATGAAGCAGGAAGTATAAAGTAAAATTATCAAGCAGTGGAGCGGTCTAGGCTTTGAAGATGGCATCAAGGGTAGCCAAACTCCGTAAGTATTTTTTTTCGAAGAGATTGCTCAAAAGAGCAAGACTTGGGGTCATTAAGATGGCTGTTTTCAGACTCTAAAAAGCGACCCGTAACGAAGAGAAGGGTGATGCCAAAATCGATAAAATAAAACACACCCGTCATGAGCTATTTCCCCAAATCGTCGTGGTAAAATCAGACCCAAAGGTTATAATCGGGTCAGAGAGGGATTAATAAACCCCTATATAGGGATGGGTGCATGAGCGCTGCGCAGTGGGTGACGCTGTGATAACGGAGCCATCGACAATCCGACAAAGTATAAGAGACTCGATCAGCATAGTGGACGAGCGACAAGCAAACCACGAAGCGTGGCGACCTTCCTCCTCAGCCCATTGGAGAGTAAGAGAATATCCTAAACAAATGTAACCGAATCTAAGTACAAGCTTTTATTAAATGGTTTGTAACACCTTATATATATATTTATAACATATACGTTTAACGTGAATCTTTCGTGTTAAAAAAAGATGCTATGTGTTAACTGTTCTTTTGCAATATTTTTTACATATAATTATACTTTATATGTAAAGTGATGTATATTCGCACTGAGATAGAGAGCGGGTATATTGTCGTTATCTGTCGAATTATAAGGTCTTAATTAGGAAACTACCATGCTTAGATTTACGAACAGAGGGTTCTCTGCCGTTAATCATTTGTGTATATCACTATGCTTTACCATGTGCATAAGTGTATATAATAATGTATCGGCCAACCATCGTCACGCACACCTCAGCGTGAGCCCAGAGGAGACCGACTCCATCATCCCATATTTAAAGTATTATTCTGCGACACTGCCCTTCGAGGAGAACTCCGGTGAGTGGTCAGACAGTATATCTTATGTATTGGAAAGGCCTGGAGGCAGAGTGTCTTTTACGCGATCATCTGTTGATTTTTCATTGTTTGAAGTTCATTCAAATAGTGAAGAGAACGAAAAGGATATGTCCCCTGCATTCAATGAAGAAATACAGAAAAAGCGTGACTTGATAGAGCATCTACAGTCAGGTGAGTCGGATGGAAGAGGTGCAGGCGAAATTGTAGGACACCATTACAGCCTAACCTGGAGAAACACACCCGGCACATTGTCATGGTCAGGCATTGGAAAGCAATCCAATACATTCAACAGGTACAAGTCGACAGGTCATACTACAGGCAAAAGATACCATAAAGAAATCTGGGGGCATGATTTATACGACAACATTGATGTCAGATTTTACAGCCTGGACAACGGTACTTTGGAGTATGACTATATTATATATCCAGGTGGGGACTGGAGGGATATTGTTTTTCAGTTTGCCGGAATAGAGCATATAGAAGTAACAGCAAAGCATACCTTAAAGCTGGAAACATCGATCGGCGTCATAAGCATATCAGCGCCTTACACCTATCAAATAAAAAACGGGCAAGAGATACCGATACAAAGCGGGTATGTACTTAATGCGGACAACACATTAAATATAAGCCTTCAGGAAGAAGATATCGACCCGGCGTTACCTGTAATTATTGATCCGGTAGCAGTAGAGTGGTCTACATTTTATGGGGGAAGCAGGAGCGACGTTCTTGCTGATTTGGTTCAGGATCAGACGGGGATATATGCTCTTTTTTCTACACTGAGTTTAGATTTTCCTTTAAGCCCGGGACCTTTTCAGGTGGGGCTGGCGGGCAATCAGGATTTAGCTGTCGTGCGGATGAGCAATACCGGAGAGCAGCTGTGGTCCACTTATATTGGCGGGTCTGACTTTGAGTCTGCAAATGCCATCATTGTAGATGAGGAGGGCGTGTATATTGTCTCAGAGAGTGCATCAGAAGACTATCCAACTACGCCAGGAGCATTTCAGACAGAAAAAGCAGGGTTTTCTAATCTGGTTGTTTCAAAACTTGAGAAAACAAGGGGAACCTTAGAATGGTCATCCTATCTAGGGGGGGCAGCGTTTGAATTTGGGGCAAATTTAATAGGCGGAACAAATAATATTTTCATTACCGCTTACACGGGGTCCAATGATTACCCTACATCAGCCGGTGCTTTTCAAGAAGGACCTGTCAATCTGGGTGAAAATGCAGTTGTCACCGCCATAAATAAAGATAACGGTCAATTGAGCTGGTCTACCTATTTTAGTATTAGTGGTGTTTCCAGGGATGCCGTCTTATTTACAGACGGTCTCATATCCGGCGATCGCTTATTACTCACAGGTAATTCGCCTAGAGGCCTTCCCACTACTGCAAATGCACAGTCTGCTCAGAACAGTGGTGAACAGGGAGGGATCTTGGTAGAGTTTGATCAGGAGTCAGGTGTATTAAATTATTCTTCCTTCATTCAGAATGCGGGTAATTATTCAATCTATCAGATGATAGAAAATGGGGGTCAGGTATTTTTATATGGTCAATCAGGAGATGGCTTTTCGCATTCCGGTGGAGCCTTCCAATCAAACTTTGGAGGGGGCAACACCGATTTGATTTTAGTAGCGCTCGATAAAGAGAGTAAAAGTATAAACTGGTCAACCTATATAGGCGGCCAATCTAACGAGTTGACATCCTTTGCTAATTATAAGAGAAGAAGTCTGGTCCTTATAGGCGATACTGTATTTGTGTCCGGCGTAACAGAGTCAAGAAACTTTCCGACCTCTTCAAACGCCTGGCAACGTGAAACCAACTTTCCCGTAGGTCAAAAGTTTGTATTGGCAGCTTTCAATGCCAACAGTGGAGATAATGCATGGAGTACATATTTTTCGCCTATTGACCCCAATGCGGCAGATGATATCTTATTACTGACTCATGAGCAAAATCAGTTATTCTCTGTAGGGCGAACCAGGACAGATAAGCATTTCACGTCCAAAAACGCATTTCAAACATTGCGATATGGAGGGTTTGATTTGATAGCTCACGAGATAGATGCACAGTCAGGCGCCCCGAGCTGTGGGTCGTATATTGGAGGGCAGCTCAATGAAGGGCTTCGAAACACGTTTGTGTTAGATGGTAAAGTATTATTAGCCGGTAATGCTATTTCTGCTGACTTCCCTGCAAGCAGTGGTGCATTTCAAACCAGCCCGGGCTCGGATCAAGAGTCGGGATATTTTACAATGTTATCACCTTGCTGCGTAGATGTCTTAGACAATGAAATAGGGCCGGAAGAACAAACAGCGTGTCGCCTAGCTACCCCACAGCTTATTGAGGGCGAAGACGCTAAATCCTTTTTAGGCTACCCCGATATTATAAGAGGTGGTGCGACATTTCCACAAGATGGAAGCGCCAGGCCGGGTCAATACATTTGGCAGAGGAGTATTGATGGTGAGGACTGGTCAAATATACCAGGGGCAAGAGATCGTAGCTTTCAGCCAGAGACATTGGTTGAAGACCGTTTTTTTAGGCGGATATTCGGCTGCGACACCTCCAATGTCGTCCAAGTAAGAATTACTGAAGATGAGGCACCAACAGTTGATCCCGGTGGGCCGTTTGTGCTTTGCCCCGACGGGACTGTTCAATTGGGTGGGATGCCGACCGTTTCTATGGCCAATGGGCCGTATAGTATTCAATGGCAGCCGGCAGATGCATTGGACAATGCTATGATTGATAACCCTACGGCTATGATTGACCGGAATGTCATATTCGAGGTTGAGGTCATAGACGACGCCAATTGTCGAGTGGTAAGAAACACCCCTGTTTATTTAATAGAACCTTACACCGGTCAGGATCGCAAGGTCTGCATGGGGGACACGATAAGGCTTGGCAATTCTCCTCTGCCACCGGTAGAAGATGTTATATACGAGTGGGAGGTCGTATCAGGTGATGTTGGAGCGATAATTGGCAACCCTTCATCTCCGAGGCCATTAATTTCACCCGATCAGACAACCGTATTTAGATTGACGACAACGTTTGACGGAAACTGTAGCTTCGAAGAAGAGGTCACTGTGGAGGTGGTTGCTGTACCCTTGCCCGATGCCGGAGATGATAAGGCCATATGCTCGGGAGAGTCGATAATTATTGGACCGGAAGATAGTGATTCTGAAACACTTTCGTATGAGTGGTTTCCAAAAAGGGGATTGAACAACTTTAACATAGCTAATCCAGAGTTTAATGGTAGGCCAACCGGAGAATGCAATGTTCAAACTTTTATCCTGGAGATAAAGGACAAAGAAGGTGTTTGTCCAGGGCGACTTGACTCCATTGATATTAATATTATTGTTGCAGATGCCGGCAAAGATGCATGTGGCCCAAGACGAATAGGGTCACCAGATGGAAGCTGTGGTAGAGATACATACCAGTGGGAAGTTATCGAAGGAGATTTTACTAGTTTAGAAGGGCAGGAAAACTTAGCGCAGCCATTTGTAGACCCCGATAGTCCAACAAGGTATAGACTCACAGTTAGCTTTGAAGATGTAGAGTGTGTCTCAGAGGTATTCGTACCTGGCTGTAAATGTCCACAAATTGATGCAGAGTTTTTCATACCGGTAAACTGTGAAACTTTAGAACAAGACATTCCTTTTTGTATACAATTACCGGAATCAGAAGGCTTTGATATCAGCCTAATAGATGGTGATGCTTTTGTTGATATTACTGGAGAACAATTGTGTCTAGTACAGCCTATTACAGGAAATCGCACCTATCAATTATTATTTGAAAAGGGCTTTGTAAGTTGTGTATCCACTGTAACCTTTATTCTGGATTTACCTGAGCCGCCTACTATTGAAGAGGATAGTATTTTCATATGTCCGGCCAACCAGCAAGGTAATACCATTCAAATTGGTATACCTACGGAAGATGGTTATACTTATAAGTGGCGACCAGCCACCGGTCTTTCAGACGTTGACGCAGCTACAACCACTCTCGACTGGACTGTTTTACCGGAAAGGCAAAACACCTACACTTTAGAAGTTAAACACCCGGCCACTGGGTGTGTGTTCCCGTTACAAGTCAAGATCTTTAATAGAAGCCCTAATGCCAATGCAGGCAATGATCAAGACTTTTGTGGAGGTATATTTACAGTTTTAGGGACGCCTGACAGAAGCAATTTTCAATACTCATGGTCTCCGGAAGATGGGCTAGATGACATCAATATAGCACAGCCGGAACTGAGCCTTTTTGAAGGGCCGGGAAGTTATACTTACTCGGTGACAGTAACTGACCCGGAGACAGGGTGTGAGGATACAGACGAAGTGACACTTCGTATTTTAGAGAACATTACAGCAGATGCAGGAGAGGATAAGACCATTTGTTTGGGAGAAACAGTGCAGCTCGGCGATGCCAATGCGCCTACCGAAGGCTATGTGTATAGATGGGAGCCGGGAGATGGCTTAAGCAGCACTACTGTGCCATCTCCATCAGCCTCACCGGTTGCAACAACAACGTATACTTTAATTGTAAGTTTGGATGGAACAAACCCGTGTGACGCCATAGATGAAGTCACCATAGTCGTCAACCCTTCGACCGAAGTAGAAGTGGACTTAGGGCCGGACCTGGTCATATGCGAGCCGGGAGAACTAACCATAGGACCCGAGCCGGAAGACGGCCTCATATACTCCTGGGCACCAACAGTTGGCTTGAGCGACCCAAATGCAGCCATGCCAACAGCCACTATAGACAGCAGTATAGCTTACAGCCTCACTATTGTCAATAGAGAGGATTGCACTATTGGTACCGGTGAGTTACAAATTACCATAGATAGTTTGCCTACACTAGCAGGGCCAGACCTGGAAATTTGTCAGGGTGATAGTATTATGATTGGTATGGCGCCATTGGATGGTGTCACATACTCCTGGACACCGGCACAAGCCATATCTGATCCAAACAGCCCCAATCCAAGAGTTTTCCCGGAAGAGACAACACGTTATACAATAGTCGCTCAAAGAGGTGATTGTGTTTTTCAAGACAGCATTCTGGTCACAGTCAATGAACGACCTGTTGCTGATGCCGGCGAGGATATGACGGTATGTGATGAAGCAGTAGTGATAGGCCCCTCACAAGTAGAAGAAGACTGGATATACAGCTGGAGCCCTTCTACAGGGTTGTCTTCAACATTTTTGCCAAATCCTACGGCAAGTCCTGTGTCAGAAACACAATATCTGCTAACTGTCAGCACGCCTTCGGGTTGCTTTGACATTGATTCGGTGACGGTGACACCGCCATTTGAAATAGATCTGGGTCAAACTGCATATAGTGTTTGCCTTGGTGACACTATAGAGATAGGACCTGACTTTTTAGACAATGACGCTGACTTTGAGTGGCGGCCAATTGACTTACTTATAAACCCAGAGTCATTACGTTCGTTGTTCGCATCAAGTGAGCCTGGGACATTTGAAACAGAATTAAGAGTCATCAAAAATGGGTGTAGTCAGACGTTTACGTTCACCATCAATGTAGAAGACCCTGGCTCTATAGACCTTGATCAAAACGCGCTAAACGCCTGTAAAAATGGATGCGTAGAAACGACTGTCCAGGTTAATGGTGTATTTACAGATTTCTATTGGTCTCCTACAGATGGTGTAGAAACGGTAGATGAACCCAATACCATTATCTGTCCTGAAGACGATCAAATTTACGTATTGACGGGTATCAACGAATTTAACCAATGCCTTGCACGTGATACACTATTGGTGAGGGTGAGAGAAGTAGAGGCACCTGTGGCAGACGCCGGACCGGACAGAGCATTATGTATAGGAGAAACCACATTATTAGGTAGCGAGCCAATAGAAGGCATAAGTTATGAGTGGACCCCCGGTAATTTTCTTACAGGCACATCTACAGCAACGCCATTATTTACAGCGTTAATAGGCGGAAGGTTTGATTACACGTTGCTGATTTATGACGAAGCTACATTTTGTACAAATATTGACAATGTAAGTGTCGATGTTATTGACTTTACCATAGACATACAGGCACCTGACTCCATTTGCGCAGGACAGCCTTTCGAGCTAAGTGCCCTTATCGTTGACAATGCTCTGGAATTAGATATCAATGAATTTTCATTCTCATGGTCTCCTGCAGATGTGTTAGAGGATGGTTTCATTCAAAACCCAATCGCAACGATAGAAGAAACAACGGTTTTTGAGGTTACAGCTACGCATCTACCCAGTGGGTGTCAGCAAGTTGTATTTACCACTGTAGTCGTTAATGGTGATGCTATACCTGAGTTTGATCTGCCTAATGATATTTTAGTCTGTGACATTGACCAACCTTATCAAATCCCTTTCGAAGCTGAACCGGGCTTTACTTACACCTGGTTACCGGCATTCAGATTAAGTGATACCAATATCGCCAACCCTACTATACAGACGCCTATTCCCGTAGGAGCTGTATACCAACTTACTATAGAGGACACTTCTAGAACTGATGCTTGCAGGTTTTTCGTTCACAGAGTTCAGTTGACAGAGACTAATGTCATTCAATTGCCGGATCGGGATTATTTGTATTGCGATATGAGCCTGGACAGTATTCTCATCGGCTCAGAAACACCTTCAGTACCTGCGGGCTACTCCATACTATGGATTCCTTCCAATGGACTGAGTACTGATCAAGAGGAACAAACGATGGCATCGGCGTTGCTACCTGCGGTTTATAGTATGATATTGACACGTGAAGATACGCCTGAGCGCTTGTTTGCTTCTTGCGAAACCAGCTCACAGCACAACTTATTGCCTCAGCCACTGCCAATTGTGCGTACAGGTGCGGATCAGGGGCTTTGTGGTCCCGGCAGTATTCGCATAGGTGGTGCTAGTGATCCCGGACTACAATATATGTGGAGCCCTGCTTCCGCGCTTGACCGCATTGATATACCACGCCCAACAGCTACGGTTGATCAAAGTACAACATTTACACTTGAGGTCACAGATGCATTTGGCTGTACAAACGAGGATACAGTAGATGTGGTCATTAGTGATATTGATATTGAATTGGTTCTTTTTCAAGATGCATCATGTGATGAATATGAAGGAGGTCTAATAGAAGTTGAAGCAACAGGTGGTCTACCGCCATACTCATACTCATGGTCAACTATTGGAGGTAGTGGCATCGTGCAGGGGTCGCCATCTCAGATGAACCTGACCACTGGTGAATATTTTGTGACGGCGACAGATGCGGCAGGGTGTGAAGCATTTGCCGAATTCGTTATTGATGAGGAAGGGGAGTGCTGTGACACAATTATTTTTACTTACATACCTGAAGATCTAACGATCAATTGTGATGCAGTGTTTCCTACATCGATACCGGCCGCTGAGGACCATTGCTGTGAAGGTGGCATTCAGGTTCAAGAAGCCTTACTCCACGCTCCATTGGACTGCCCACAAAATGAAATCTTTACAAGAGTATTTACAGTGACGGACGCATGTGGCAATGAAGTGATTATCGAACAAAGCATTACTGTTCTTGACCTGGAGGGTCCGGTTTTTGATTTTTGTCAGGATCTGTCAAATGTTATCCATTGTACGGAAGATAATGATGGCGCGATAGAAAGTTGGCATCTCAACAATTTGGATATTCTCTCAGACTGTGCCAGGGACAACTGTAGTGACATTGTATTGATTGAAAGTAACTATGACCTATCTCTATTTGAGCCGGGGTGCTCTGGCACAGGTCAGATATCGGTTACTTACTTTTCATTTGACTTGTGTGGCAATGCCGGCAGTTCTGCCGAGTTTACATTGACTATTATTGACGAGACGCCTCCAGACCTTTCTAACTGTCCGGTATTAGACCTTACGGCGAGTTGTGAAGATGGCGATCTGACACAGGTGGCAAACGCCTGGCATGCAGCTAATACCATTGCATTAATGGATTGCGCAGAGGAAACTTGCTCGTCTATGGTAATATTGACACACAACTTTAACGTCAATAATGTCAATACAGATGGCTGCACAAGTACATTAGAGGTGACCTATGCAGCTATGGACCTTTGTGGTAATGTAAGCGATAGCTATACAGCTACCCTAAATATTGTTAATGATACTGCACCAGATATCTCAGCCTGCTCATTGCCAGACGAAACCGTAGACTGCAGCACCGTAGACTTTCCGTCTGATCTTATAACATGGCACAATGAAAACCTTAACTTACTATCGAACTGTGCTATTGACAATTGTGGAGCTGACATCATTGTCACCAGTGATTTTGATGTAGATAACTTTGTAACTATATGTGGAGCTACAGGTTCTATAGCTGTTTCGTATACTGTAAGTGATGACTGTGGTAATGCCGCTGAGCAGTTGTTCGCAACCTGGTCTATCGGAGATGATAACAACCTCGATATTTTGAGCTGCAATTTAGTACTTGATACCACTATTGACTGTTCTCTTATTAGTGATGGCTTTATAGAATCATGGCATTTGTCTAATCTTGCTGCAGTTGAGGATTGTGGGTCGTCACCTTGTAATGAAGGTGTAGACGTATCTACGGACTTTGACCTGGAAAACTTTGTCATCGCTTGTGGTGTGGCCGGCTCTATCACTGTAAATTACAGCTTGAGCGATGGATGCTCCGCTGCTGTGGAAGTGTTATCTGCCACTTTGACCATACTGGATACTATTTCACCTAATTTGGATGCATGTGACTTGCCTAATGAAGCGCTATTTTCTTGTAATATTGATGAAGTTGATATCATACAAGACTGGCACCAGAATAATATAAATGTGCTACTGGACTGTGTCGAGGATTGTGGTGAAGACTTTAGTGTGCTTACTAACTTTGACAATCTTAATATTGAGGTGGGTTGTGGAGTGCAAAATAGCTACGTCATCACCTATGCTGTTCAAGATGCCTGTGGTAATGTATCAGAGGACATAGAAATCGATTTGATAATTGAGCCAATTGGCGAGCCGGATATTTCTGAATGTGCGATTTTGCCAGTAGCTATTAATTGTGCTGATGGTGACCTTGAGATACAGGCCAACGATTGGCACCAGAGCAATTTATCCTTCTTGTCAGAATGTGGCAATGCACCCTGTAACAATATTGTAGACATCATTCATGACTTTTCTTTCCAGCCTATGAATCTGGACTGTGACAGTGAAAATACGATCATAGTTAACTACCAATTGGTGGACATATGTGGATTTATAAGTGATACCATATCTGCAGAGCTAATCATAGAGCAGCCTCCAATCATAGATATAGAGGCTTGCGACCTGGATCTTGATTTGATAGCAGAGTGCACCATGGATATTGCACAGACAGCAGGCGATTGGCACGACCAAAACCTGACCAGCATTATGGCGTGTTTGTCAGACATTTGCATGGGAGGGTTTACCATAGAGCACAATTTTGATTTTGAGTTAGAAGGTGATATTTGCGATGCCACAGACCCTACCATTGTTGAATATATCATATTAAATGCCTGTCAGGATACAGTGGCTAATATTACTGCACAATTTTCTGTATTGGACAGTCAGCCACCTGTGATCACCTGGAATGAGGAAGATTATCCTAATATTCAGTCAGGTGACACACTATGGATACAGTGTGCGTCAAATACAGAGGGTTGGGAATTGCCTTCCTTTGGTATAGAAAGTGTAAGCGCAGAAGATGAATGCCAGGAAGAAGTATTTGTCGATATAAGTGAAGAGATCATAGGTCCAGGCAACTGTGCCGAGGACGGTTATTTCTTTAATATCAGATGTGTTTGGACTGCTTCTGATGCATGTGACAATACAGATTCATTGGTTTTGCACATCATTGTCATTGACACTATACCTCCGGTAATTCACAATGTACCTGAAGATATGACTCTTACATGTGACGACCTGCCTCCTTATCCTGAGCTAACAGTCTGCCCTGATGACCCGGATATTTGTTGTGAAAGCAAAGTTTGGACAACAGACGAATGCGAATGTGCGGAATTGTTTTTTGAAGAAGATATCAATTTTGTCGATTGTAATACGGCATATACAGTGGTAAGAAGATGGACAGCTGTAGACAATTGCGGAAACTCAACGATAGAAGAGCAAACTATTACTGTTTTACCAAGTGAAGACACACAGTTGATTCCTTTGCACGATATGCTATTAGGTGTCTCCGTAGGTGATAGCTTACAGTTTGAATGTGGAGCGTCAGCCTCATTGCCAGATTGGGTATTGATGCTTGATGAGGGACACGTAATGCCACTAAATACATGTCCGGGTGTAGATTACAATGTAGAATATGGACTATTCCTCATCGAAAGTGACCCTGACTGCACAGAGGGCTTTGTGGAGCATTGGATGCCGGTTTGGACACTACAGTCAGAGTGTGGTCAGACCGTCCAATACTTCATAGATATATTTATTGTGGATACAACGCCTCCTGAGATAATTGGAAGCGTAGAAGTATGTGTCGATCACGAGTCTTCTATTGAAGTCTTTGACGATTGTTCTATTGCCACCACCTCTTTTACAGATAATCCGATACCTTCTATCTGTATCGACGGTGGCTTAGATGTTAATCGATTATGGATAGCAGAAGACGCTTGTGGAAACATCTCCACTTTCGAACAAAGAATAATCAACCCGGATGGAGGTAACGAACCCGTCATTGTCAGCAATAATACGCAACTGGACAATCTTAGCTCAGGTGACACATTGGTTTTATCGTGCCAACCTCATCACGGTGGTTGGACGCAATTTTCTGAAAGTGATATTTCTATTACTGGCATATGTGAACATGAATTGCCAATTACTTTCACAGAGACTTTGATCGCTCATGGGTCATGCGACCAAGGTTTCATTTATGAGGTCCTTATATCGTGGATGAGTGAAGATCCATGTTTTGGAGAAGTACAGGTGGAGTATGTAGTCCGACTTGTCGATGATCAGCCTCCGGTTTTTTCAGAAGACTTTATACTATTGACTTGTGGTGAAGTCATAAGAGACCCTATAGTAGAAGATGCTTGCTCCGACTTTGTACTAGAAATTCAGTCAGAAGAGTGGGATCAGTCTGCCAATTGCCAGGATGAGTATACGCTATTCAGGACATATATTGCTGAAGACGAATGCGGTAATATGGCAGAACAGTTGGTCGAGTACACCATACTCAGACAGGGTATAGACATAGTATTTGAGGGTATTGGTCAGGAGGTTCTTTGCCAGCCTTCGCCTGTTCCTGAGGTTTCTGCATTGGATCCTTGTACAGGTGAGTCCCTGGAAGTTAGCTTTTCTACAGAGATGATTTATGACCCTTGTATTGATGCAGAGAACGAGCTTAGAATTTGGCAGGTCACGGATGTGTGCGGTGTCCAACATACTCGGACGCAGCTTGTCCAGTTCTCTGGTACGGTACAGCCTATAATCTCCTGGAGTCACCCGACTGTTAGTAATGTGGCCTCGGGTAGCACTATACAGTTGAGTTGTTTTGCAGAGAGCGACCTGGAAGCAAAAATTGAAAGAGGCTTTTCAGAAGATAATTTGACGGGCGTACACAGTTGTGAGATTGACATAAACCTTCATCGCGAGCCCGTAGAAATAGAGCCATGTATCATTAGCGGTATTCTTGAAAAAGAAAAACTGACATGGTCTGCCACAGATGCATGTGGTAATATCAACACTTTTGAGCTGTTTGTAGAATGGCTCGACGAAGAACCGCCGATATTCATTAGCCCTGTCACAGACCTTATGATAGGGTGTGGAGAAGTGCCTGCCCCTGAGACACCTGAAATCTATGAAAATTGTGGTAGCCTTGATTTGTCATTTTCTGAAAACAGATCCTTTACGCAGCAAGGTGAGCTCATCACAAGAGTGTGGACTGCCACCGACGATTGTGGCAATACCGCCACGCAGACCAATACCATATCGGTCATAGATGCCACTAGCTTAAGCTGCGACATTTTGAAAGAAGCTGATCCGGTTTGCAACTCTTCGGGCAATGCCCTTTCAGTAGCAGTAGAGGGTGGCATAGAGCCTTATACCTATGAGTGGGAAGTAACCGGTGGTGTTTGTGAAATCCAGGAAGGTGCGGATACGCCTCATATCTTGTATCACATTGGCTTTAGTCCGGCTAACATCAAGGTGACCATCACAGACGCTACGGGTTGTCAGGTAGAATGTAGCATTCAATTGAATTGTGTCATTGATCCCAAGGATAGGTCAGAAATGCAAGTGGATGCTAATGAAGTGGTCATAGGGCGCATTACACCCAACCCTACTGACGGTGCATTATTTGTACAGTATTACACTAACGATATGGTTCCCGGTGATATCAGGATTATTGACGCCTATGGTACGATTGTTGACCGAATACAGACTGTGTTTTCCAGGGATGAGCGAGAACTCAGGCTCAATATCAATAGACTACCGGCTGGTCTTTACTACATTGTATTTAATACGCCAGATAAAGAAGTACGATCCAGAAAGATCATAAAATACTAATACAAGTGGCGGTATAAAAGTCTAAATATGTGGTTACATTATATCGTGAGAGCTATCATTGATCCCTTATTTATATTTTGGGCCTTGATAGCTGTAGCCATTTACTTTCATTATAAGCGGAAGACCGCACCTTCTAAGACATCTATAGTGACGGCCTTGGCATGGCTTTTTTTAGTCTGTGCCACCCCGGTTCCCGGCTGGCTGACTTACTCTCTGGAGCGGAAATATAAGCCTTTACAAGCAGAGGCCATTGACACATCACTACAGTATGATATTATTATCCTCGGTTCTGGTCATACTCTGGACCCCATGCTGCCACCCCTTAGCCAGCTCAGTGAAAAAGCTCTGACAAGGTTGGCAGAAGGCATACGACTTTATCAAGCCATTCCGAATGCCAGATTGGTTCTTTCAGGTTATTCCTCCACAGGACGGTCAAGTCAGGCAGAGATTTTGGCGCTTACTGCTCTTAGCCTTGGCGTGCCTGTCTCAGACACCCTAATGCTGATTCATGCAGAAAATACAAGACAGGAGGCACGCGACTACTGCGGCCGATTCAGCCGAGACCAAAGGTCACTTATCGTGGTTACTTCTGCTGTCCATATGCCCAGAGCCATGCTCTACTTTGAAGGCCAGGGGCTAAGACCCATATCGGCTCCAGGTCCATTTCTTTACAAAAAAGACCCATATCGCTGGAGGTTTTGGTTCAAACCATCTTATCACAACATTGAAATGACCCAAAGCGTCATGCACGAGCTCATTGGCCTCCTTGCTCAGCGACTGTTTCACTAACCTACTTACACACAATCTGCCACCCTGCTTCAACACCTATATGACTCACATATTCTTATTTATATTAAAAACCACTCTTTTTTTACGGATTCTCTTTAGATATTCAGGACTTTTATTACCTTTACCGTTCTGCGCTATATATTAGCCACGGTTTTAAGTGAGAGTTAAGGGGGTTAAGTTTGCGGTTTCACCAGCAATTTTATTAACCATTTTATTAACTAATGTAGTTATGTTCAAAGACGCACAAAACAACACATCCACATTGTGGAAGGAGGTATTATTGCACATTAATACCAAGAAAAACTTCCTAACATTAGGCAGATTATGCTGCATAGAGGCCAGTGCCCGCCGAGACAAAATTTATCTCATATATGATGTTTGGGAAGGTATTGGAGAAATCACAGAGGATCATTTCAACCAGGTTTACAAACGTTACGTAACGCTCAAAAAGGTAGGTTTACACAATAAGGTGCAGCAATATCAGGCGCCAAAGTGGCCGGCCTCCCCGGATTTTATTTATTCGCCATACGTAGCGGCCATCATTCACGATTTCTTAGTTCACAAGTCAAGAAGCCAGAAAAAAGCCGAAGTACACAAGCTTTGATCAGTTCTGTTATGTCTTGTTAGTTTTATTTTGATGTCGCCTTGGGCGTGCCACCTTGCTGTCGCGCGGCGTCGGGCTATCCGCTTGTATTCCTGACTGTCTCATGGGCAGTCACTAGCTGGTCTGTGGCTTCCGCTGGTCGCCCCAGCCCAGCTGTTCCTGCTTGCCATTCGTCAGTCACTCATATCGCTAACCCGGTTTATGTATTGGAAAGTCGTAATGAGAGTTTGAATGGCAAAAAAATAAGTGATTTCGTGAATGAGCCATAGTCACTCCTACGGTGATTGAACGAAATCAAGCGAAGCGCCTTATTTTGAAGCCATTCGGGGCCGTAATAGATTTTCCAATGCATAAAACGGGTTCAATCCCTCACGCGAAAACCTGGTTGTCAGTTGTCGGTTGCGTGTTATCGGGTATCAAAAGTTTAACGCTTCGCTGTTTAATGTCAAGCATTCGGCTGGCGCCTTTGCTTGACGTTTACGCTGCGTGGACTTTGTCCACTCCGCTGTTTAGACTTGAAGTAGGCTGTAGGCTTTCAAGTTTTATTGATGGGTTCGGTCGAGTTGTTTTGGTGATAAATTTACAAACCCAGGGCTGACGCCCTGCGCTATTAATATGTCGCCTCTCTGAGGCTTGGATCCAGCTTTGATCTGGAATCAGGTCAACCAAAGCACATCAAACCACTATGTCGCCAATTGACTTTTGACTTTCAGACCTTTAGACATTCGACCTTCGGCTTTCAGACCAAAAAAACACCCTAGAATATCTTCTTCGACACATAAAACAGATCAAATAATTAATGGCTACATCTAAGCCTCTAAGCTCCTGTGCCACTGAGCTCCTAAGCTCCTATCCTCCTTCAGACTTTTAGACTCTTAAAAAGTGACCTTCGACTTTGGACTCTTGTTCCTTTTATCTGTTGTCTTGATTTCTGGTTGCTGGTTGTAGTTGTCGACTGTTTACGCATCGCTGTTTAGGCTTGAAGATACTGAGCCGGGAGGCAGTTCATTTCCATTATTGCGAGGCGAGGTATTTCATGTCTTCTGGCAGCATGTCAGCATTGCCGACTGCTTTGTAGACATAGAAACGGCTAAACATTTCTTCGCTGTACCACTCTAATCTTCTGGTGTCTTTTATGGCTTTCTGATGTCGTCTGGTACTGTAGGCGAAGCCTTTCAAGTCATCCTCATTTTTCCAAAAGCTAAGTGTCGCGAGCTCTATGATGGGCCATTCACCAAATCCAAATGCCAGATCGCATTTATCGTTTTGCCGCAGTGACTTTCTAATAGCCGGCACTTGACGCCAAAAGTGGAATAAATATTTTGGTTTTACTCTTGCACGGGTGATCGTAGCAATGTGATAGCCTGTTATTGGTGCTGATTGACATTCAAAAGGTTGTTGTCCCTGCCACTGTCCATGGTATTGTTTGCACACCATATAAAAACGAATGTTACTGCTCGATAGACGCTCCCACTCTAGATACACCTCATTTTCTTTGAAAAATGACTCCGCTGCTTTTGCTGAGTCCCATACAGCCAGCCAGCCATACTGTCCAAAGTCCGGCCAAATGGAGAATCCACCATCTCGACCAACACCCACTTTTTTTAAAAACTGCAGACCTTCAATTTGATCTGGTGGAAAGGTCTCGCCCATCTTTTTGAAGGCTTCCCATTTATTAGGTCGCCCTGAGAATGAAAAACGTGAAAAAGTAATGATTTGATTATCGGTCTCGGCATGTTTGGTCATATGCGTTTTTGGATTGGCAATAATAGGGCAGTTTTATATTGATATACGATAAGCAAAACAATTGAATGGTCTGCGTTTGTTTAGCTATATTACAATTATATTTGCGGCGTATGTCATTTAACCTCACATCACAGTACGAACCATCAGGCGATCAGCCTCAAGCCATAGCTAAGTTAGTCAAGGGACTTCAAGAGAGTGAAGTCTACCAATGTTTACTAGGGGTCACCGGATCTGGAAAAACATTCACAATGGCTAATATCATTCATCAAATGAATAGGCCGACCCTGATCCTGACACATAATAAAACCCTTACTGCTCAATTGTACGGTGAGTTTAAAGCTTTTTTTCCGGATAATGCCGTGGAGTATTTTGTGTCCTACTACGACTATTATCAGCCGGAGGCTTATCTATCTGTTTCCGACACTTACATTGAAAAAGACCTCTCTATCAATGAAGAGGTTGACAAGCTAAGACTTAGAGCGACATCTTCTCTACTGTCCGGACGACGAGATATAATTATTGTAGCATCTGTGTCATGCATCTACGGTATGGGCAATCCAGACGATTATAAGACAGGAATCATCAGGCTACACAAAGGACAAATCATCTCTCGAAATACGTTTTTGTACAATCTTGTAGAAATCCTATACAGTCGTACCGAAACCAGTTTTGACAGGGCGACATTTCGCGTTAAAGGAGATACCGTTGATATCAATTTGCCCTATGTCGATTATGGCTATCGAATCACTTTCTTTGGCGATGAAATAGAGACTATAGACATCATCAACCCTGAAGATGGTAGAAGGCAGGAGAGCCTGGAACATTGCGCTATCTTCCCGGCCAACCTATACATTGCTCCCAAAGGAAGAATCCACGGCATTATTGAATCTATCGAAGACGAGTTGGCAGCGCAAGCCACCTATTTTGAAAAAGAAGGGCGCTATCTGGAAGCTCACAGAGTAAGAGAAAGAGTCAACTTCGACCTGGAAATGATGAAAGAGCTAGGCTATTGTAATGGGATTGAAAACTACTCGAGGTTCTTTGATGGTAGAGAACCCGGCACGCGACCATTTTGCCTCCTGGACTATTTTCCTGATGACTATATTACTTTTATTGATGAGAGCCACGTGACTATACCTCAGATCAGGGGAATGTGGGGCGGAGACCGAGCGCGTAAGATGAATCTGGTCAACTACGGATTTCGGCTGCCATCAGCAATGGACAATCGACCTTTGACCTTTGAGGAATTTGAGGGGTTGATGAATCAAATGATATTTGTGAGTGCTACGCCCGGTGATTTTGAATTGGACAGGACAGAAGGGGTCATAGTAGAACAGGTCGTGAGGCCTACAGGACTTTTGGATCCACCCATTGAAGTCAGAAGTAGCCTCAATCAAATCGATGATTTAATGGCAGAAGTTCAGGATCGAATCAAAAGAGATGAGCGCGTGCTCGTCACGACCCTGACCAAAAGAATGGCCGAAGAATTGACCAAATATCTGCTCAATTACAACATCAATTGTAAGTATATCCACAGCGAAGTCGACACTATGGAACGCGTAGAGATACTGAAAGAGCTCAGGCTTGGTAACTTCAGTGTACTCGTAGGTGTCAACCTGCTAAGAGAGGGTCTGGATCTACCGGAAGTATCTCTCGTGGCCATCTTAGATGCTGATAAAGAAGGCTTCCTGCGCAATGCCCGATCCCTGACTCAGACAGCAGGCCGAGCAGCGCGTAATGTCAACGGCCTTGTGATATTTTATGCAGATGTGGTTACAGATTCTATGCAGCGCACCATTGATGAGACCAATAGAAGGCGTTCTATACAAATGGCTTACAACGAAGAGCATGGTATAACGCCACGAACAGTCGGCAAAACTAAAGAAGAGATTGTCAACCAACATTCCATCCTGGACATCAGAGGTAAGAAGTCTAAATACTATGTCGAACCGGAAGAAAAAGATATAGCTGCCGATCCGGTTGTCCAATACATGGATAAAGACCAACTCGAAAAACTCATGAAGTCCACAGAGGAAAAAATGAAAAAAGCAGCAAAAGAGCTGGACTTTATTTCTGCTGCCCAGTACAGAGATGAGCTCTTTGCTCTCAAGAAGAAAATCAAAGAAACCGTATTATAACCTATGAGCCTGGCTTTTTGTCATCTTGAAAACACTATAGAGGCTGGACTAGACGAAGCCGGCAGAGGTTGTCTGGCCGGGCCGGTAGTAGCGGCCGCTGTTATACTTTCAAAGCCCATACCGGAGCTCAATGACTCCAAAAAGCTCTCTCCTGAACAAAGACAACACCTCGCTGAGATCATTAAAAAAGAGGCAAAGGCCTGGGCCATTGGTGAGGTAAGTCCCGAAAAAATCGACAAGATTAATATTTTACAAGCTTCATTTTTGGCCATGCACTGCGCTTTGGATAAACTCTCTGTACAGCCGGAATCTCTTTTGGTAGATGGCAACCGGTTTATGCCTTTTAAAGAATTACCCTTCCATTGTATGGTGAAGGGTGACGGACGTTTTCAGTCGATCGCTGCTGCTTCAATATTAGCTAAAACACACAGAGATCTCATCATGGAAAAGGCGCATGAAATATATCCTCAATACAACTGGATAACCAACAAAGGCTATCCAACAGTAGCGCATAAAGTCGCTATAAAAAACCACGGTCTTAGCCCGCTGCACAGACAGTCTTTCAGATACCATTTGACACCGAAACAACTCGAGCTAAACTTTAAGTAAAAGCAATGCCTGATCGCAGCTAGGTGAAGCGTCATTTGTCATGGGCTGAAGCGATAGGTTTCGGAGCATTATCACCAAGAAGCCCGAACAATTACCAAATAAAACTTGAAAGCCTCCAGCCTACTTCAAGCCTAAACAGCGGAGAGCACGGAGTGCTTGTAGCGTAAACAGCGAAGCGTAAACAACTCGCAACCAGGTTTTCGCGTGAGGGATAGAAGTGACATGAACAGGTGTAGCATAGTTAGTGGAGCGCTGGAGGGAGGGGCGACCGAACGGAAGCCACTCAAAACAGCAGCGACACTCTATGATAGATCTGTGAATACAAGCGGATAGCCCGACCTCACTCCCTTCCCAATTAAAAGGGAAGGGAGTGGGGGCACGCCATAAAAACTTTCTAATGCCTTACGACCTTTTTAATAATGGTTCTGTTGGCATTGTCTCGGAAATGGACAAAATACATGCCGGCTGCATGTCTACCGAGGTCAATGCGGCTGCCGGTGACATGTCCATGATCTACCACCTTACCGTATGCATTGTAGACGGTGTACTCCAGATCGATGTCAGACTGAACGAATAGGACACCGAATGTGGGGTTTGGCATGACTTTTATTTCACTATCGTGGATGGACAATATACCAACTGAAGTATCGCATTCGCAATCGTCATTAACGATACCTTCTGATGTTTCGGGGTCGTCATCTTCGCATGGATCACCGATGAAGAGGTTGAGCTCAGGACAGTATTCCGGATTGACCTCGCCAAGACAGAGACAGTTTTCATCAAGAACGGTATTGATCGTCGTCGGGTCATCGTCGTCACATTCGTCACCGATAAATGCGTCCCATTCTATACAATACTCAAAATTGGGCTCACCTATACATTCACAATCCTCTGTGACCACACTATTGATGGTAGATGGATCATTATCATCACAGCTTTCGCCGATATATAGCTCGAGCTCCGGACAATAGTTTGGATCAGGTGCTCCTACGCACTCACAGTTTTCATTCACGGTGTCGTTGATCGTCGTCGGGTCGCCGTCATCGCATGAGTCACCTATGAATAGCTCTAACTCAGGACAATACTCAGGGTTTGGCTCGCCTTCGCAGGTGCAGTTATCTGTCACCGTATCATTTATCGTTGTAGGGTCGCCATTGTCACAAGCATCACCTATGAACAAGCCAAGTCCGGGACAGAAGTCAGGGTCAAGGCTGCCTTCGCACTCACAGTCACTATTCACAGTATCATTAAAGGTGTCTGGGTTACCATCGTCGCATGAATCGCCAATAAATAACTCTAGCTCAGGACAATAGTCTGGGTCAGGTTCGCCGATACACTCACAGTTTTCATTGACGGTATCATTGATCGTGAATGGATCGCCGTCATCACAATCGTCTCCAATAAACAGATCTAGATCTGGACAATACTTTGGATCAAATTCACCAACGCATTCGCAGTCTGCTGTGACCTCACTATTTACTGTCGTAGGATCGCCATCATCGCATGGATCGCCTATGAATAACTCTAGTTCCGGGCAATATTCAGGGTTGGGCTCACCTACACATTCGCAGTTTTCAGTGACCTCACTATTCACTGTCGTAGGATCGTCATCATCACATGGGTCGCCTATGAATAGCTCTAGATCGGGGCAGTAGTTCGGGTTCGGCTCACCAACGCATTCGCAGTCTGCGGTAACCTCACTGTTCACTGTTGTAGGATCGCTATCATCGCATGGATCACCTATGAATAACTCTAGTTCCGGGCAATATTCAGGGTTGGGCTCGCCTATACACTCACAGCTTTCTGTTACAATACCATTCACTGTGGCAGGGTCATTGTCTTCGCAATCATCTCCTATGAATAAATCCAGCTCTGGACAATAGTTCGGATCTGGGTCCCCTTCACATGTGCAATTCTCAGTGACTGTATCATTGATCGTCGTCGGGTCGCCATCGTCACAAGGATCTCCTATGAACAACTCTAATTCCGGGCAATATTCAGGGTTGGGCTCACCTATACACTCACAGTCTTCAGTGACTTCCCCATTGATGGTCGTAGGGTCGCCATCGTTACATGGGTCGCCAATAAAGAGGTCTAAGTCCGGGCAGTATTCCGGATTTGGAATACCGACACACTCACAGTCCTCAGTAACCACTTCATCAATGGTCGTCGGATCGCCGTCGTCGCAATCATCACCTATAAACAGTTCCAGACCCGGACAGAAGTTTGGATCTAGGCTACCTACACACTCACAGTTTATATTATACTGGTCATTTACAGTTGTGGAGTCACCATCATCACAAGGTGTGCCAGGTAAAGCCGGACCCCCGATAACGCCTTCGCAGTCGATCAATAGCCCGATGCATTCGCAATCATCGTTCCACGTATCATTGCCAGTTGTAGGATCACCATCATCACATGCTGTGCCGGGTAGGGCACTGCCACCGGGGACACCTTCGCAGTCGATCAATAGTCCGATACATTCGCAATCGTCGTTCCACGTATCATTGCCAGTTGTAGGATCACCATCATCACATGCTGTGCCGGGTAGGGCACTGCCACCGGGAACGCCTTCGCAGTCGATCAACTGGCCGATACATTCGCAATCGTCATTCCACGTATCATTGCCGGTCGTCGGATCGCCGTCGTCACATGCTGTGCCGGGTAGGGCACTGCCACCGGGGACACCTTCGCAGTCGATCAACTGGCCGATACATT
>SLDF01000164.1 GCA_007125435.1 Saprospiraceae bacterium | reverse complement strand
TAGATATCAAAAGGACCAAGGCGAGTTTTAGCAGCGAGCGGGGAGCACTTGAGTTTTAGCTTCAGAATCACAGCGACGGTTTTTTTTGTTTCTTTTTTGACCTGGAGCAAAAAAGAAAAGGCTAAGAGATTGTATAAAAAAAACCAAGGGCAGATCAACTAAATGTACACAGTCACATGCATGTATTTCTTATATGTTCTTATCAAGAAAAAAGGCTATAAACCGATTAGCCAGTTATTGATCCTTAGAATTTTTATGTGTTAGTCCCCAGAAAAAAGAAGTGATCCCTTTTAGGTTTAATAAAGTCTTTTTTAGATGTATATTTGAGATTCGATTTGACCATATAAAAACATAAAAACATGATGAGAATTACAACCATATTACTATTAGCAGGAGCCTTCTTTATAAATAAACAGAAAGTAAATGCCCAATCTGCCGGGGAGAAGAAAATGATCCTGGTAGAGCAATTTTCAAATACCAGATGTGGGGCTTGTGCTAATCGGATACCACAGCTTAGACAGAACATGGAGGCGTTCCAAGAAGATATTATTTTGATATCTTTTTTCACTGCTGCACCTTATTCTTCGTGCGTGCTTTATCAGGCCAATAGAGAAGACAGTGATGAACGATCGGCATTTTACAATATCCTGGGCTCTCCAAGCGCTTATGTAAATGGTGAAAGGGTCAATATCGGAGCGAGCATAGTGCCTCCTGAAGTTTTTGAAGAGGAACAAGGACAAGAAGCGGACTTAGTGGTATCTGTAGAGCCATTTGATACAACAGAGCCGGTAGTGGTGAATTATGAAATCACAGGAACTATCGCAGACGAAGATCTTAGACTATATGTCTACATCATAGAGAAATACGTAGAGGCCGGGTCGATCAGCAGCTATAGAGATCACTACAATGTTATGCGTAAGAACCTGACACCCGATGGAGGTATTGTCATCAATCAAGAACCGGGTATGCAAACGTGGACTATTGATGAATATGATATAGATGAGTCCTGGAATAGGGATTCGCTGGAGATCGTGGCCTTTGTACAAAGTCATGAAAGTAAGATTGTTTTTAATGCCGGAATTTCTGGTGATGCATCTCCAACATCTGTAGAGGACATCCAACCTGAGCTGGCATTTGATATATCGCCTAATCCAGTAATCGACCGACTGTTTGTCAATATCAGCGAGGAGGTTTGTCAGGAATGCATAATAACAATATCTAATATGTCCGGCCAAATATTAAGCCGTGAAAAGGTAATGACAAATCATCAGCAGGGGATAGATGTATCACATTTATCTCAGGGGGCTTACACGCTCACACTTAACAGTAATAACAGGGTCAGCTCCAAGATATTTATTGTTCAAAAATAAAACAGGCTTGTAGGTTTGGCGTTAAGTTATCGGCCGTTAGGGTCAATACAATTCGAGTAAGTCAAAAAATATATGCAGTTTTTATATCCATTATTTCTCTGGGGGTTACTGGCACTGGCGATTCCGGTGATTATCCATTTGTTTTATTTCAGGAGATTTAAGAAGGTCTATTTTACAAATGTCAGGTTTTTAAAGGCTCTTAAAGAGGAGACCTCGTCAAGATCCAAGCTGAGAGACCTCCTGGTTTTATTAATGAGGCTTTTAGCGATACTATTTTTGGTATTTGCATTTGCTCAGCCTTTTTTGGCGAAGGAGGGTGAGGCAGATGAGCGTTTGCGTGCAGTAGCTGTATACCTTGACAATTCATACAGCATGATGAGCACAGATAGTGACATTCCATTAATCGACCATGCCCGAGTCAAAGCTTCTGAAATCGTAGAGAGCTTTACCGATAGTGATCGCTTTTTGCTGCTGACAAACGATTTGCTGCCTCGTCATCAAAGGTGGGTAGACAAGAAGACTGTACTTTCATTCATAGAAGAAGTAGAACTGTCACCTTCAGTAACTTCTCTATCTATCATCAAGTCAAGAATAGATCAATTATTAGACCAGGCAGTGGATAATAAGCCTTATGCATATTTCATCTCTGACTATCAGAAGACAATAATGGATCTAGCACCGACTGAAGAGTCCCATATTACACTTGTGCCATTATCATCCGTAAAAGAACGGAATATAAGTATTGATACTTGCTGGCTTGAGTCGCCGATATTGCTTGATGGTCAGACAGCAAACTTAATGGTCAAACTGACCAACTATGACAAAGACGCTGCCGAAAATGTAAGGCTGACTATGACATATGCCGGTGAGACTAAGCCGGTAGGCAACTTTAATATCGAGCCATTTTCGAGTAAAACAGATACAATTACATTCAAAATGAAAGGTAGTGGGTGGCAAGATATAAAGCTTGAGATATCTGACTACCCCATACAATTTGATGACAGCTATTACATCAGTATTGAAGTACCGGAGTCTATAAAAGTATTGAACATTTACGACGGTCAGGTCAATAGATATATCAATGCGGCATTCGCCTCTATACCTGAGTATGAGCTTACTAGTCTTTCTCTGGGCAATATAGATTATAGTTCTCTGCCAAATTATAGGTTAATCATCCTACAGGATTTAAAAAAGGTGCCATCGGGACTTAGGCTACAGCTGAGGGAAGCATTAGAAAAAGGTCAAAATGTAATGATTTTCCCTTCAAAAGATGGTGACGATGGTCTATCCAATTTGATCTCCGAGCTAAATATTGGTAGCATAGGAAGTTTTGAGTCCGGTACATTTGTCACATCAGAGATTAACCCTTCCTCATTTATTTTTACAGATGTATTCGAGTCTATACCTTCAAATATGAAACTACCAAGTACATCGGGCAGATACAGGCTCAATACAAGGAGTGCAGAGTACTTACTCAAGTTTAGAGATGGAAGGCATGCTGTAGAAGCACATCAAATCAACAATGGTATCGTATATCTGAGCGCCATTCCACTTGATCGCTCATTCAGTGATTTATCGACAACTGCAGAGGTGTTCATTCCGCTGCTGCACAGGGCTGCGATAGAAACCAATGCGGATAAGCAAATTGCATTTACCATAGGAAAAGATGAACAAATAGAGCTTGATCTCGCCAGTCCGCAATCTGACATGCAATATGCTATGAAAGGGCCTGTTGAATTTATACCCGGCATTAAAAAACTAGGCAATAGAACCGTAATAAGCCTTTTTAACCAGATAGAATACCCTGGCTTTTACAGTCTGATGTCAGGCGATAATACACATGCCGTTCTAGCTTTTAATTTTAGTCGTAAAGAGAGCGACCCTGCAACATACACGATCAAGGAGTTAAAAAACCTATTTCCGGATTGGACGATAGTGGATCAAGTAGCAGCAGCTAATTTGTCACAATTTATTTCTGTACAAGATCGCGGTACTATATTGTGGAGGATTTGTTTATTTTTGTGTCTATTGTTTTTATTGGTAGAAGTGTTGATACTGAGATTTTGGAAGGTTTAATAGTGGTTTCTATCTTAGAGTAGGTATAAAACCTTTGCAATATAATCAAGACTACGTCCAAGTCCAATTTATGAATAAAACTCAAGTGAATGACTTTACTTTTAAAAGAAGTAAGGATAAAAGATCCAAAGTCCTCCCAGTACAATAAGATTGTGGACCTTTCTATCAAAGATGGCAAGATTGACAATATTGGCACAAGCCTGCATGCAACCTCATCTGAGACGGTAATTGACGGTAAAGGACAAGATTTATATCCTGGTCTAATAGATGTAGGCGTTTTTGGAGGAGACCCCGGGCTTGAGCATAGAGAGTCCATAAAAACACTATTATCAACAGCAGAAGCTGGGGGCTTTACAGATATATACTACTACCCCAATCTTAATCCTGTCACGCATTCAATTTCAGAAATAGAGTACATCCATAATCGAGCGTCTGTGTTTGGCTGTCGATTACATCCAATAGGTGCAATATCACGCCACTGTGAAGGAGAGGACATTACAGAGATGTATGACATGTCACAGAGTGGTGTCCGGTGTTTTTCTGATGGCAAGCGCCCGGTGAAGCACGGCGGACTATTATTAAGAGCTTTATTATATGTCAAGAAAATAAACGGTCTCATTATCAACCATCCGAGTGATGATCATATTTTTCCTGAAGGTCATATGCATGAGGGTCAAGTGAGTACCCGACTCGGCCTGCGGGGTATACCTGATATTACAGAAACCATAATGCTCGAGCGCGACTTGCACCTTGCTGAATATACGGGTTCAAGGCTTCATGTGGCTGCTATTAGTTCTACCGGCTCAGTACAATTACTCAGAAAAGCCAAGGCAAAAGGGCTGAAGGTGACGGCATCTGTCCCCATTTGGAATTTGTGTTTTACCGACGAAGCATTAGAAGACTTTGACACCAATTACAAGATGCAACCTCCACTGAGGACAGCGGAAGACAGAGAAGCACTTATTGAAGGGCTTAAGGACGGTACCATTGACTGTATCACCTCTCATCATACACCAATTGATCAGGAGGAAAAAGCCCTTGAGTTTCCTTATGCCAAACCAGGTGCAGTGGCATTGCAGCTTGCATGGGCTATATCTCATCAGCACTTAAGTGGGTATTTCAACGAGGATGAACTCGTGAAATTTTGGGTAGATGGCCCGTCTCAGGTCATGGGAACAGAAAGAGCTATCATCGATAAAGGTCAGAAAATAAATGCTTTTTTGTATGACAAAAACTTTGAGTACAACTTAAATAAGATAAACAATAGATCAAAATCCATCAATTATCCTAACTGGTCAACTGCACAAAAGGGTGCTATTTTAGCCACCTTTATTGGGCAACGATATAACAGCTATTTTAACGCTTAAACACAAAGTCATGAATGAGAATAATCCATACAATGCCACCACACCTTATGCCACAGCTAGAAGAAACGGCTTAGTCTGTGGCCTTTTGCTGATAGGCTTTTTCCTTGTCAAGAATATGGCCGGATTGACTGACCCCGGAGCCGGATGGGCCAGTGCTATCAATGCAGCTATTGTGACCTTGATTTTTATGTTTACCAGCCATAGAGCCATTGTATCCTACCGGGATGAAGAGCTAGATGGTGTCATCTCATTCGGTAAGGCTTTTGGCGTTGCTATGCTCAACATCACAATAGGCTTAGCCCTGCTATTAGTATTTTCATATGTCTTCATGAAATTCATAGACAGAAGCATCATCGATGCAGCCAGAGAATCAGCTTACCAGGCTTTAGAAAATACCGATCTTAATGAAGAGGAGTTTGAAAAAGCCGACTCTATTATGCAATCTGTTACCGGACCGGGGATACTGGCATTGTCTTCATTCTTTATAAACTTATTATGGGGAGCAATTGTGGCTCTGGGGATAAGCGCAGCTATTCCATCCAACAATAATAAGATCAACGACAAAGAAGAACTCTGACAACATGAAAGATCAAGAAAAAGATATATCAATACCACCATTTCTAAATAGAGACGATGTCAAGGCAGGTCTTATTGCCGGAGGTATCACTGTTGTGGTATACTTGTTAGCCTACTTTATCAACCCACTTCTCTATTTTGGCTCAGGTATCTATATGTTGACTTTTTTGGTGTATCTCATAGTGATGTGGCAGATAAGTAAGATGAAGACCAATGAATATTTGACTGGCCTTGACCGTGAGGCTGTTCCAGCTTATAGCTTTTCAGATGCGATCCAGCCCCCTTTTGTTGTATTTTTAGTGGCTCAGACGCTTTATTATTTTCAGTATTATCTCATGTTTACAGTGATAGACCCGTCGATGACTGAGGTAGCTGAACAGTATGCTTTTGAAGCCCTCGAAAGGACGACTGGCATTTTAGTCAATTTTGCTGATGAATCGACCATTGACGAGATCGTTATGAACTTTGAAGATCATGACTTTAGTGTCACCTTCTTAAATACACTGATGAGCTGGGCCAGGAGTCTAATAGGAGGATTTATTTTAGCTGCCATTTTTGCACTCATATATAAACGAACATCTTAGTACAGATGGATGTATCAATAGTCATACCATTACTCAATGAAGAAGAGTCTTTACCTAAGCTGGTGGGTTGGATAAGACGTGTCACAGATGATGCAAGCCTGACTTACGAAATTATCCTGGTAGATGATGGCAGCACCGATAATTCCTGGTCGACAATAGCCTCTTTGCAAAGCGATAAAAAAGACATCAAAGCGATAAAGTTTCGACGAAATTATGGCAAGTCAGCTGCTCTTAATGTTGCTTTCAAAATCACTCAAGGCGATTATGTCATTACTATGGATGCTGACCTCCAGGATTCACCGGATGAAATCCCCTTGCTTTTGGACAAAATTAAAAGTGAAAAACTTGACGTCATTTCCGGCTGGAAAAAGGTCCGCCACGACCCCATATCTAAGACGATTCCCTCTAAGCTTTTTAATAAAGTCACAAAATATATGAGTGGGATTGACCTTCATGATTTCAATTGTGGGTTAAAAATCTATCGCTCAGAAGTGACGAAAAACATCGAGGTATATGGCGAAATGCACAGGTACATACCTCTGATAGCCAAGTGGGCCGGCTTTGAGAAGATAGGAGAAAAAATCGTGGAGCATAGAGCTAGACAGTTTGGCGTATCAAAGTTCGGTACCGGCAGATTCATCAAAGGCTTTCTCGATCTACTGACCATTTTCTTTATGGGCAAATTTGGCAAAAGACCCATGCACTTCTTTGGCTCGATTGGCAGTTTATCATTTTTCATCGGCTTTATCATCCTGGTATGGTTAAGTGTGGAGAAGATATTTTATAGCATCGGCGGTATAGCTACACGACCCTTATTCTTCTTTGGTATCTTATCCGTTATTATCGGCACCCAGTTATTCATGACAGGTTTTCTGGCAGAACTAATCACAAGAAATAATCCCCGCCGTGACAATTATCAGATCAAGTCCCGAATAGGTTTTGAGGATTAACGATTTTTTATTTTATTTTTTTGGGCATCACCCTCCTCCTACCGTCGTCAGGTCGCTTTTTTGAGTCTGAAAATAGCCATCTTAATGATCCCAAGTCTTGCTCTTTTGAGCGATATCTTCGAAAAAAATACTTACGGAGTTAGGCTACCCTTGATGACATCTTCAAAGTCTAGACCGCTGCACTGCTTGATAATTTTACTTTATACTTCCTGCTTCATCGGTCGCGTAGCACTTGAGGCTATGCTCTCTCTTCAGCACTCGTCTAAAGTA
>SLDF01000362.1 GCA_007125435.1 Saprospiraceae bacterium | reverse complement strand
GAAATCCTATTACGGATTTATATGGCTTTAAAACTGATGATTTTGTTCAATCGTCGTAGGAGTGACTATGACTCATTCACAAAATCATCAGTTTTTTTGCCCTATAAACCCTCATTACGAATTTCCGATAAACATGCTGGGTTACATCAAAATTATCAAGCAGCAACATTGCAAAAAGTTGCGTTCCAGATATTGAAGGGGGTATTAGAGGTAGCCTAACAGGAGCGACTATGGCTCATTCACGAAATCACTTATTTTTTTGCCATTCGAACTCTCATTACGATTTCCCAACACATAAACCGGGTTAGCGATATGAGCGGGTCTGGCATAGATGGTGGAGCACTGGTGTGATGGCTTGACTGAATGGTGCGAAGCAATTTGGTTGACTTAATGTCAAGCAAATAGTGAGGGAACTGAGCCGCCTCTGGCTCAGCGTCGAGCTAAATTATAATTAAACTCTTACCTAAAAATAATCTCTTACACAGTCACTAAAAGTAAAAGCCACTCACACCAGCAGCGACACCCTATGGCAGACCTGTGAATACGAGCGGATAGCCCGATCCGAAGGGGCACGCCCAAAGCAATCAAACAATAAAACTAACCGAATAGCAAAGGATATCAACGCATAATAGTTACCTTTGCACCGCTTTATAAAAAAGAGAAAACATGGATCGCAATACAGTTATAGGTCTTGTCTTAATATTTATGTTGTTTTTTGTCTGGGCACAGATGAACAATAAGCCCGTGGAAGACATGGATTCGCCTGAGGGAATCGATACGACGGCACAATCTAGCGAGATTCGAAATGGTGCCGACGAAGAAACGCTCGATGTCACTGCAAATACTGAAGATCAAGCTAGTATCGTAGATCAAAACGACAATGATAATCAAATCGACGAGGACAGTCTTGAGATGCTCCTTGTCAAGCGTAGGTTTGGTCAGTTTGCGCCAGCTGCTACGGGATCGGAGGAGACCTATATTTTGGAAAATGATCTATTCAAAGTAACCTTTACGAACAAAGGGGGTGTCATATCTGAAGTGGAGCTAAAGGAATATCAGCAAGTTATCCGAAATGAAGATAAATCAGAGTACAAGATACCACTGAAGTTTCACAATGATAAGAAAAACCGGTTTTACTATACGCTACCTGTATCTGGAAGTGTAGACCAAATCGTAAAGACTGAAGACCTGTACTTTGATGCAAAAGTCATGGACAATTCCATTGTATTCACGGCCAAAACCGATGATGGTGGTTCACTAGTACAAAAGTACACCATAGCTCCGGGTACATACAATATCGAATACAATCTGGAAGGTAATAAGCTGGCTGGTACTATTCCTAGAGATAGAGAAAGCATACAGCTCAATTGGGAAAACTATCTGAATAAAATAGAGGTGAATACGGACTTTGAGCGGACATACTCGACGGTCTACTTCAGACCTGCTGATGCCAATCCTGACTATTGCTCATGTAGAAGTGACGATTTGGAATCCGCTAAGGGCAAAAACATACAGTGGTTTTCTCATGCCAATCAGTTTTTTAACAGTTCACTTGTGGCTAAGAATGGATTTGGTCCTGGTGAGTTTGAGACCAGAATGCTGGATGATGGTCACGACAATCTAAAGTACCTGCGCACATCTGTAGCTGTTCCTTTTCAAGGCGATTCGCCGAGATTTGATATGGATTTTTATATTGGTCCGAATGAGTTTAAGAGACTAAGAGGGTATGGCGTCTACCTAGAGGATATTATCCCTTTCGGATCGAGCATTTTTGGCAGTATCAACAGATGGATCATTCGTCCTATGTTCAACTTTTTATCCAATTGGATAGTGAGTGCAGGTCTGGTTATTTTCATGCTGACATTGATTGTCAAATTGGTACTCTATCCGCTGACTTATAAAATGCTGCATTCACAATCTAAAATGTCTGCACTAAAACCAGAGATAGAAGAAGTCAAGAAAAAATTCAAGGACGATCAACAACAGCAGCAAGTAGAGACGATGAAGCTTTACAGGGAGTTTGGCGCCAATCCGCTTGGTGGCTGTTTGCCCATGCTATTGCAGATGCCGATTTGGTTTGCGCTTTATCGTTTTTTCCCGGCTTCGATAGAATTTAGGCAGGAAGGCTTTTTGTGGGCAAATGACTTATCTTCATACGATGCTTTCGTTTGGTTGCCGTTCAACATCCCTTTTTATGGTGAACACATCAGTTTATTCACACTATTGTGGGCAGTGACTACGGTGGCTTACACCTATTACAACACCAAGATGATGGACATGACGGGCAACATGAACCCTGCCATGAAGTATATGCAGTATATCATGCCATTGTTTTTCATTGTCTTCTTTAATAGCTTTGCCGCTGGTCTTGCCTGTTATCTATTCTTCTCTAACGTGCTGAATGTCAGCTTTATACTAATCACCAAGAACTATCTCATAGACCATGAGAAGATAAGACGTAAAATGGACGAATACCGCAAAAAGCCAAAAAAGAAATCCGGCTTTGGCGCACGCCTTGAGAAAGCTATGAAAGAACAACAACGCCTCTCAGAAGAGAAAAAGAAGAAGAAGTAAAAATCAAGACAAGTACTTTATAAAGGTAAATAGTTCTGCATCCATCTCGTTTGGACTTGCTACTTTGGAGCTGTCATAAGGCGATAGCCAATCAGGAAGGTATGAAAGCTAGGCAGTCGGTTAATTTAATGTCCTCCTGAAATTTGTGTTTGTAGTGGCTACGGCTCTTTGTATTATACTACATTCGCTATTCAAGAACAAGCGATTCAGGGAGATTAGGACTTTAGTCTGTGTCCAGTTTATTGCATATCAATATTGGACTTTGTTTTGAGAGATCCGAAGATTGAGACAAGTAAGTATTTCCACAAAGTGAAACGGCTTGAAGTAGAAACAGGAAAGGTATTTAATAATAAGTGGAGTTTTATATAGCTGGAAAGGCCAAAGTTCAACAAAAATGCATATGAGTTGGAAACTAAATTTGACAAATGGATGTATTTACTCAAAAGGCTTGAATTCTTGAAGCGTCTCCCGGAAGAGCTTCAACACAAAATATTTAAAAAAGTCATGAGCATAGCAGAATTGTTAAAACTGGAAAAAACAGACAGAAAAGCTTACGAGGAAAGTCTGAAAAAGCATCGAGATCTTAAGAATGCTATGGATACGCAGTATATGTTGGGTATCGAGAAAGGTATTGAAAAAGGCAAGCGAGAAGGAATAGAGCAAACATCTGTCATGATGCTAAAAGCTGGAATTAGTATTGAGACTGTATCCAGCATTACCGGATTGAGTATTGATCAAATCAACGCGTTGGGCGATTAGTTAATGAATTACATAAAAGTTTTTAACCAAATAAAACCTAAAATCTGATTCCCATAACTTACTATACAAAACTTCTCTGCCCCATAATATCATATAACACTTTATTGAAAAAACTACCAATCCGTAAAGGCCTTATTAAAAATATCTTCCTGAATTTGCTCGAAGATATCAATCAGCAAGCCATCTTGAATATCCAATAGGTTTTGATCCGTGCCAAAGTCGCTGAAGAAAGAAAAACGATTGGACCAGTTCTTTTCCTCGTCTCTATTATTGACAAAATTAACGGCTACAGCCACTTCCAGACGGTTCAATGCCACAGTCTCACCCGGCTGAGGCGCTACTGGTTTGACATTAAATGATGCAATATTTCCTGTGAATTCTATATCAGGATCTACCTCGTCCCAGAGTAGTCTGGCTTCATTCCTTACTTTATCCTTAAGCAATTCCGAAAAGTCTTGTCCTACTGTAGGCGGAGCATTGGGCGCTCTCACTTCGAATACCGGCACATAATAAGACTTCACATCAGGCGGAATACTGATACCCTTAAATGAATAACAGCCTGAAATCACACCACCCAACACCATAGTCAAAAGGACAACGATGACAAACCTATTACCCCTCAATATCATATTGCTTCAGTTTTCTGTATAACGTACGTTCAGAAATTCCTAGTTCAGCGGCAGCCTCTTTTCTTTTCCCTTTATACTTTTTCAAGGCCTTATTGATCATCTCTATCTCCATATCTTCCAACGACAGATTTTCATCTACAATCTCAGATTTTTCATATTTCTGTACCAGATCTCCATCGACTATGATAGGCCTATCATCTTTATAGCCGGTCATTTCGTCATATCTTTCACCATGCGCATAGTAGTTGTCTTCACTACTTTTCACCTCGGTATCTCTATAGCTGCTTTGGTCACTGTGGTCACCTGCTGACAGCAATCTGGCAACAGAGCTTCTATCGGCTACATGAAGATCATTGGTTTTGATCAATTCGAATACCAGTGACTTAAGCTCATTGAGGTCAGACTTCATCTCGAACAAAAGCTTATATAGAATCTCTCTCTCCTGAAACCCGGTACTTCCATCTTCATCACGACCCCTTCTCGGTATAGCCGGTAGATGTCGCTGCCCCATAGACGGCAGGTAATGCAGCAAGTCATCTACATCCATCAATCTGTTTTCTGACAAAACTGATAGTTGCTCTGCAGCATTTTTAAGCTCGCGGATATTCCCGGGCCAGTTGTATTGCTCCAGCATTTGTCTGGCCTGCTCTGTGAGCTGTATTGGCGGCGTACTGTAGCGCTCAGCAAAGTCCACTACAAACTTTCTGAACAGCATATAGATATCCTCCTTCCTTTCTCGGAGAGCCGGCACTCGGATAGGCACCGTGCTCAATCTATAATAAAGATCCTCTCTGAATTTACCTTGCTTCACATTTTCTTCCAGATTGACATTGGTCGCTGCTATCACGCGCACATTGGTGTACTGCACTTTAGACGACCCCACTCTGAGAAACTCACCCGTCTCCAATATACGCAGCAGAAAAGCCTGTGTATCCAAAGGCATTTCACCGATTTCATCCAAAAAGATGGTTCCACCATCCACTGTCTCAAAATACCCTTTACGTTCAACAGTGGCACCGGTGAATGACCCCTTCTCATGTCCAAATAATTCAGAATTGATCGTGCCTTCTGGTATGGCACCACAGTTTATAGCGATGAAGTCATTGTGTTTTCTTGGTGAGATGCTATGGACGATCTTCGATATCACCTCCTTCCCTACTCCACTTTCACCAGTGATTAATATGGTCAGATCAGTAGAAGCCACGCGCATAGCTGTCTTCAGAGCATTATCCAGTGATTGCGATCGACCGATGATGCCAAACCTTTGTTTTATGCCCTGTAGTGTATGCTCCATGTTGTATATTGTCGTATGTCTATTGCAGGTTTAGCCCACTATTTCACCGATTAAGGTTGCCGATGTTGCACTATTCACTCGCACATGTGTGTAATCTCCCGGTTTAAGCCCGGCTTGCTTAGGGAATACGATCATTTTATTCTGGGTATTTCTCCCGCAGAAGTCCTGATCACTCTTCTTAGAGTCTCCCTCGATGAGTACTTTGAAAGTCTTACCGATATCGTCCTGATTGTGCTTGTAGGAAATTTGATTTTGCAGTCTGATGATTTCTGACAATCGTCGTTTTTTCACCTCTTCAGGGACATCGTCTTCGTATTTTCTGGCAGCTAATGTTCCCGGTCGTTCTGAGTAGATAAACATATACGACATAGTATAATTAGAATATTCCATGATGCTCAGTGTCTCCTCATGCTCTTCCTCAGTCTCACTGCAGAAGCCGGCTATGATGTCAGAAGACACCGCGCAGTCAGGCATGATCCTATTGATAGCATCGATTCGCTCCATGTACCATTCACGCGTATATGTCCTATTCATCAGTTCCAGCACCCTGGTGTTACCACTTTGCACAGGTAGGTGGATATATTTACAAATGTTTTCATATGCCTTCATCGTATGAAGTACCTCATCCGTAATATCCTTAGGATGTGATGTACTAAATCTCACCCTGAGATCAGGATTGACCTTAGCCACCATTTCCAGCAGATGAGCAAAGTTAACCACATCACCCGTCTCCGGATTATCCCATTTGTAGGAATCTACATTTTGTCCCAGCAGCGTCACCTCTCTATAGCCATTATCATAGAGATCTTGAGCCTCAGCGACTATACTGTAAGGGTCGCGACTACGCTCCCTCCCCCTGGTAAAAGGCACCACACAAAACGAACACATATTATCACACCCTCTCATGATCGATATGAATGCCGTCACCCCATTACTACCAAGTCTCACCGGACTGATATCAGCATACGTCTCCTCTCTGGATAGGAGGACATTCACGCCGCGTTCCCCACCCTCAGCTTCAGCTACGAGATCAGGCAGAGACCGATAGGCATCCGGCCCTATCACAAGATCGACTATTTGTTCCTGCTCTAGAAACTTTTTCTTCAGGCGCTCCGCCATACAGCCTAGCACACCGACCAGCACACCAGGTTTATCTTTCTTCATCTTATTAAATATACGGAGCCGCTTCCTCACCGTATCCTCAGCCTTCTCTCGTATAGAGCACGTATTGATCAGTATCAAATCAGCCGCTTCCATATTGCGCGTCGCCAGAAAACCATTTTCACTCAGTATAGATGCCACGATTTCACTGTCAGAAAAATTCATTTGACAACCATAGCTCTCAATATAAAACAGCTTACCCCCAGCCTTCTGCCCCGCCTCTTGCATAAACACTTCCCCCTGCCTCTTTTCATCTATGGTCTTATTCACCAATGATAATGTCGGATTATCGTCGTACATATGTCTTACTATTTTTATGGTCTCTCCCCCATTTTCAAATTGAAGTGCAAAGATAAAACAATTCACGGAATATGCCATTTTGACAGGTTTTGTTTCCAGCCTACAGTAATAGTTTTTATTTGGGGTTGGGCGTGCCCCCTTACTTCCTCCCTCCCCTTTGCCAAGGTGAGTGAGGAAGCAAGGGGTCGGGCTATCCGCTTGTATTCCTGACTGTCTCATGGGCAGTCACTAGCTGCTCTGTGGCTTCCGCTGGTCGCCCCAGCTCAGCTGTTCCTGCTTGCCATTCGTCAGCCACTCATATCGCTGCTATCCCTCACGCATAATATAGTATATAGCTGCAAGTTTCAAGTTTCAAGTTTCAAGCTGCAAGCTTGTGGTTAGATATATTATGTTTACGTCTGCGTTCGGCATTCGCCTCACTTCGCTGTTTAGGCAAATGATCGGCTATCGCCTCCGTTTGCTGTTTATGCTACAAGCACTCCGTGCTCTTCGCTGTTTAGGCTTGAAGAAGGCTGGTAGCTT
>SLDF01000399.1 GCA_007125435.1 Saprospiraceae bacterium | reverse complement strand
TTGTATCTTTGGGCTTCATTTAATCACAAAATAAAAATATCACTTATGAACAAGTTATTAATGCTGATGGCTGTAATTGGGTTAATTGGCTTCACAGCATGTGGAGAATCTAACGAAGATTCAGCTGCTGACAAAATGGAAGAAGGAATGGAAATGGTATCTGAAGGAGCTGAAGATGCTGCCAAGTCCTTACAAGAAACACTAGAAGAAGATTTAGCTGCTGTATCGGCTAAGCTCAATGAGTTGGAAGAAGACGCTAGTGAAGAAGCTGCTAGCTTAAGAGAAGAATTGAGCTCATTGCAAAACGACATGAAAGAAGCTATGGAAGGTATGGCAGAAGGTGCTGACGAAGCAAGAGAAGAAGCTAGAATGAAATACGAAGAAGCTAAAGCGAAGTTACAAGAGTTGATGGAATCTGAAGGCGAAGAATAAATCTTGCGATTCAGGAATAAAAAGCTACCTCAATGGGGTAGCTTTTTTTTTGTCATTTCAAGAACCTTTGATTCAGCTCAATCTATGCTTTATACACTTAGTACATGATAAAACACAAAATAATGTAACAACATGGAAGGGCCTCTTCAAATAACACCAGAGTTTTCCGCCATTCTTGATGAGTTAGAAAATGGTGATGATCATTTATTTATCACTGGAAAAGCAGGCACAGGTAAAAGTACTTTACTGTCTACATTTAAAAACATGAGTCAAAAAAACATTGTCGTATTAGCACCTACAGGTGTTGCTGCGCTAAATGTAAAAGGTCAGACAATTCATAGTTTTTTCAGAATCCCGCCAAAACTCATAAGGTCTGAGGACTTGAAGACCAAACGAGGCATGGCCAAGCTGCTGAAGTCGGTTGACATCATTATAATAGATGAAATCTCCATGGTCAGAGCTGACCTGTTTGACCATATGGACTATTTACTCCGCTTTTATAGAAAGAGTGAGATTCCGTTTGGTGGTGTAAGACTATTGATGTTTGGAGACCTTTATCAATTACCACCTGTTGTAGCAGATAAATTTGAGCAGCAATACTTTTTTAGCATTTATGAAAGTCCACATTTTTTCTCTGCTAAAGTTTTTGAAAAAGGATTTCAAATGTATCTCATTGAATTAAAACATGTCTTTAGACAGAAAGATGAGGCGTTCATAAATCTTCTTGATCGAATAAGGTTAAAAACATTTGACGAAAATGATTTAAAAGCCTTGAATGACAGGCATTCAGATGTTGTGCAATGGGATGATGCCATTACTCTTACTTCAACCAATTATACAGCGGATCAAATTAACACCTCGAAATTAAGAGGAATCAGTGCACCCTCCAAAGTTTACACCGCTGAGCAAAAAGGTAAAATCCAACCTCAAAACATGCAGGCGGAGGTCAATCTGGAACTCAAAGTTGGTGCCCAAGTCATGCTAATCAGAAATGATACTGATGGCAGATATGTCAATGGCTCTCTTGCCAAAGTGACAGAGTTAAACGAAAAAGACATCAAAGTCAGGTTAATACAAGAGTCCGAAGATATAAAAATCAAAAAAAGCGAATGGGAAGTCATAAAGTACAAAGCAGAACAAGATGGGCAAATCAAGGAAGAAGTCGTAGGTAGTTTAAAGCAATTTCCAATTCGATTAGCATGGGCTGTCACCATTCATAAAAGTCAGGGCAAAACCTTTGACAAGGTGATTATAGACTTGGGTAGAGGTGCATTTGAGCACGGGCAAGCTTATGTGGCATTGAGCAGATGTAAAACATTAGAAGGTATTGCCCTCAAACGAACAATTAAGCCATCTGATATCATTATTGACGAAAAGATTATGGATTTTTACAATGCTATTAAGTAAAGCAATTAAAATGATTTCTTACATTTATCTTTTAAACAAGGTTGTATGTTGCTCCTGATAAATAAAATCTTGTTTTGAAGTACTATCGCATGGGGTGCATTTCAAAATGTCGTTTTTTCTGATCTTGCATCAGCGATGTGCAGTGATCAAGAGCGATAGCGAATGAGTCCGCAGGACCGAGCGAACAGCGAGTCACGAAACGTAGCGACCCGAGGACATCAGGACGAGGGTGATGCCCAAAGCGACAAATTGATATACACCCATCGCAGGAACAAAAAAATTTTAATTTCAATTAGCAGACAAACTAATCACTTAATCACAAATTGAAACTTATGGCTAGAAGTAAACGAAAAAAAAAGATTGAAGCAAGAAATAAAGCTGACCTCAAACGTTTTTTTATTATCACGGTAGTTGTCACATTTGTTGTTCTTGTAATAACATATATTATTATAAGCAGATAATAGATATACTTAGCAATAAAATCATCTACAACTATGAAGTTGAATTTAGATATTGGCGTAGCGTCAAGCCAGGAATGGCTCGATGCCGTCATGGCCGACTTTGATACCTTCTTACAAGACCATGCAGATTGTGAAAGAAAGGCTTCTTCTGCAGCCTTAAGTCTAGTGGCTAAATATCCCGATCGAACAGCCATCATACCGACGCTCATTGATACAGCTCTGGAGGAACTCGAACACTTTCAAATGGTCTATAACCTCATGGAATCCAGGGGAGTACAATTAGCCCCCTCTATGGGCGAAGACCCTTATATAGCAGCTTTAATAAAACACTGCCACAGTGGCAGAGAAGAACGGTTCATGGATCGCCTCCTAATAGGTTCTGTATTTGAAACCAGAGGAGCAGAAAGGTTTAGAATGATAGAAGAAGCATTACAAGACCCCGATCTCAAAAAGTTTTATAAAATGCTCTGGACATCAGAAGCAAAACACGGTCATATCTATATAGATATGGCACTTAAATACTTTGAAAGAGACAAAGTATACGATCGTTTATCATACTGGATAGACAAAGAATCGAAAGTCATCGAAGGTCTCGAGATCAGACCTGCACTGCACTGAAGCATTACTTTTTATTGATCCTCGTCAGCAGGGATGAAATTGAGTGAAATGGAATTCACGCAATGTCTAGTATTTTTATTCGTAAACATTTCACCAATAAATACATGACCAAGATGGCCGCCACAATTGCTGCAAATTATCTCAGTCCTTCTGCCATCAGCATCAGCCACTCTGTCTACAGCTCCGGGTATTTCATCATCAAAACTTGGCCATCCACATCCTGAGTCAAATTTATCATCAGATCGATATAATGGTGCATCACACTGCTTACAAGCATATACCCCTTTCTTGTAGTGCTTGTCATACTCACCAGTAAATGGTCTCTCAGTACCTTTATGGATAATGACATATTTCTCCTGCTCTGTTAGAGGATTATACGACGATTGCTCATTATTCACTTTAAGCTTAGACTCGTATTTTTTCCTGAACTTACTAACCTTAGGATTGATAACTGCTCTACAATAGGGTTGGTTAGGGTTATTCTCAAAATACTCTTGATGATAATCTTCTGCAATGTAAAAATTAGAATACGGACTCAACTCTGTAACTATCGGGTCATCCCATATATCTTTTGCAAAACCTGACATTACCCTTTCTGCTACTTCCTTTTGCTTATCTGAATTGTAAAATATGCAAGACCTGTATTGTGGGCCTACATCATTCCCTTGTCTATTCAAAGTTGTGGGGTCATGAGAAAAGAAAAACACTTCTAATATTTCTTCCAATGAAATAATATCCGGGTCAAACGCCACTCTTACAACCTCAGCATGACCTGTTCTGCCAGAAGCTACCTCCCTGTACCCGGGATTCTTTTCTTTGCCACCTGAATAGCCACTTTCGGCAGCTACTACACCATGCAATTCATTAAAAATAGCCTCTATACACCAGAAGCAACCACCTCCTAAAATAATAGTATCGAGGTTCTCTTTATTTACTTTCATATTGGTAACATTTTTTCTTTCGTTTGCCTGATCTGCACATGCATTTAACTGCAAGCTAGCTATAAGGCATATCAATATATACTTCATAAGTATTTGTCATTTAATGTTATAGAAAAACATCAAATAGACAATCATTGTTCATAATAAATAGAATGGGAAACAGGGAATAAGATATGGAAATAAAAAATGTGGAGAATACCGGATTCGAACCGGTGGCCTCTACGCTGCCAGCGTAGCGCTCTAGCCAGCTGAGCTAATCCCCCAACATCGCGACAAAAATAATCAATTAAATATTATACTTCTAATTCTGCTTTAAAAATATCAAACGATTATTGCTAGTGCCAATATCGCTTAAGCATTTTCTTTCAATGCAGCTTCTCTCACGGCATTGGCCACATTTTGAGCTACCTCCTTATTTAAAGACTTTGGAATAATATTCATTTTGGTCGGTTTATCTATGCAGTCTGCTATAGCGTAAGCTGCTTTTAGTTTCATATACGGCGTGATAGTTTTTGCCCTTGCATCTAAAGCTCCTCTAAAAATCCCGGGGAAGCCAAGTACATTATTGACTTGATTGGGCAGATCGCTGCGGCCTGTCGCCACGACAGCAGCGCCACCGGCATAAGCTTCATCTGGCATGATTTCCGGCTGTGGATTAGCTAAGGCAAAAATGATAGCATTACTAGCCATTTTCCTAATATCTGCTCTCGTTAATAGGTCACCAACACTCACCCCAATAAAAACATCTGCATCTTCTAAGGCATCAAAAATAGAGCCTTTCTTATTCTCGCGATTAGAAAAAGTCAATATCTGTTTCTTAGCAAAATTTAAATCGTCTCTGTCTTTGTGAATGATTCCCTGTGTATCACACATCAAAATTTCTTTAACTGGTGTACAGGCATTGTCATTTTCATGATCTGCACACCTAAGTAGTCTGGCAATGGCAATGCCCGCAGCTCCTGCCCCATTAATAACAACTTTAAGATCTGCAATCTTTTTACCGACAAACTTAGCAGCATTGATTAGACCTGCAAGTACTACAATAGCAGTACCATGCTGATCATCATGAAAAACTGGAATACCAAGATCTTGAAGCCTACTTTCTACCTCAAAGCTCCTTGGCGCAGCAATGTCTTCCAGATTAATACCACCAAATACAGGAGCGATGCGCTTGACTGTTTCTATTATCTCAAAAGTATCTTGCGTGTCCAGACAAATAGGAAAGGCATTGATATCAGCAAACTTTTTGAAAAGTAAAGCCTTCCCTTCCATGACTGGAATAGAAGCTGCTGCACCGATATTGCCTAACCCCAATACTGCAGAGCCATCTGTAACAATGGCTACTGTATTTGACTTCATGGTATAATCGTAAGCTGCTTCTTCGTCCTTGTGTATAGCTCGACAAGGCTCAGCAACACCGGGTGAATACACTAATGACAAATCATCCTTGGTCTTTACATTAATATTAGCTGAAACCTTGATTTTTCCCCTTAGATCTTTGTGCAAGTCCAGTGACCGCTGATAGATATCTTTCTTCATATAATTGACTGAATTTTATTAAAATGGGGACAACCACATTTTCATTGTAGTTGAGATTTTATAATTTCTCAACTATAAGTGAGGAAGCGCCGCCACCACCATTGCAGATGGCCGTCATACCCAACTTTCCTTTCTTATCATCCAAAACACTGAGCAATGTATTTAGGATTCTAGCGCCAGATGCGCCTAGGGGGTGACCTAATGCTACTGCGCCGCCAAATACATTTACCTTTTCTTCATCCAAATCAAATGACTGGATGAATGCCTGTGCTACAACAGCAAAAGCTTCATTAACCTCAAAATAGTCTATATCGCCAATTGATAAATTTGCCTTCTTCAAGGCTTTTCTGGCGGCTTTAACCGGTGCAGTAGTAAACCACTGTGGCTCTTGTGCGGCATCAGCAAAACTTATTATTTTTGCAACAGGTTTTAGTCCATGCTTATTGACAAATGCTTCACTGGCAAGTATCACCCCTACAGCTCCATCATTTATTGTGGATGCATTGGCTGCCGTTACTGTTCCATCTTTGCTAAAGGCGGCTCTTAATGCCGGAACCTTCTCGAATTTTACGTTTCTAAACTCCTCGTCCTCATTCATGATTATAGCATCTCCCCTTCTTTGAGGAATAGCTACAGGTACAATCTCATTGCCAAACTTTCCTGAGGATGTGGCCTCAGCAGCACGCTCATATGAACGTATGGCGTAGGCATCCTGAGCTTCACGAGAAATGTTGAACTTTGCCGCTGTAGCATCAGCGCAAACTCCCATGGCATTTCTGTCGTATGCATCTGTCAGTCCGTCTTTTTGTAAGCCATCGACTATTTCCCCATGTCCATATTTCATACCCCATCTGGCTTTGGGCATATAGAAAGGGATATTTGACATGCTTTCAGTTCCACCGGCTAAAACTACTTCATTGTCACCTGTCATGATGGACTGCGCAGCCAACATAACTGTCTTTAACCCTGAAGAACAAACTTTATTTACAGTCGTACAAGGCACACTATTAGGTATCCCTGAGCCCATAGCTACTTGTCTGGCAGGCGCCTGACCTAGATTAGCTGAGCATACGTTGCCAAAAAACACTTCGTCTATGTCTTCTGATTTAATACCGGCGGCTTCTATAGCGGCTTTTACAGCAAATTGACCAAGTTCCACTGCTGTAAAACCGGATAACTTGCCTCCAAAACTTCCAATAGGTGTCCTTCTTGCAGCTACAATATATACGTTATTCATGTTGATGTGTTGAGTATTAGTGATTTAAAAATAAGGCTGCAAAGGTAAGAAAAATCTGAAAAGAGACAAAGGCAAACACGTGACCATAATCAAGTCCAAACTATAGTTTTCAGGTTGGTTTCTGCACAATAAGAGATGAGCAAATTTAACCCGGATTATGCATTGGAAATTCGTAATGAGGGTAAAAATGGCGAAAAAATAAGTGATTTTGTGAATGAGCCATAGTCACACCTACGGTGATTGAACAAAATCAAGCAAAGCGACTTATTTTGAAGCCATTTTAAGCCGTAATAGATTTTCTAATGCATAATACGGGTTTAAAATCTACTGCACGCGTATCATCTCAAGAAAAATGAATTCTACACCAAAAAAACTTAAGGATGTACTATCTTAATCCACAACTTACATCGTGCATCAGCGCTGCGAAGTGGGTGGCGTAGAGAAGCGAAGCCAGACTCGATGGAGTGACAACGAAATCGAGGCCGCGCGAACAGCGAGCCCCGAAGAGTCTGAAAACAGTCGTCGATTGATCTAAGTCACAGCTATTTTGAGTGAGATCGAAGAATAAAAAATACGCGCATAGCCATAGGCTACACTTGATGTCGTCTGAAAAGAGCTAGAGCTTAGAGAATTTTACTTTAGACGAGTGCTGAAGAGAGAGCATAG
>SLDF01000311.1 GCA_007125435.1 Saprospiraceae bacterium | reverse complement strand
TAGCCTATTAAGTATACTGATTGACAACAAACACTCACATTAGTTTTAAACTCGGACAATATTGTAGAATTCCCTTTTACAGATGAAGACTACCTAAAAAAATAAGGGCGCTGTTTTGATATAAACATCATATATTTGAAAGTATGAAAACAGATCAAATAATTAAGCTCTTTCGTGAACTTCCAATTGGGGACAAAGAGCATGTAATGGAATATCTTCCTTAGGAACGGGAGCTGTAAGAAGGTGACTTTAAACTAATTCTAAAGGAAGTTGAAAATCTTCAAGTGAAGAAGCCTTCATGTTTTCATTACCAGAGTACTGATACAGTGGAGCGTGAGAAAGTCCGAGGAGTTCAAAGGTATTCCTGTAAAACTTGTAGTAAATATTGGATGGCCGCTCATAGCATAAGTGTATCGGGGTTATACAAAAGAGATTGGAATAAGTTTGCAAACTGGTTTTTGTTGGGGCCATCTAATAGCCTAGTTCCAGAACAACTGGAAGGCGTCATTGAAACGGATCAATTCCAATTGACGCTAAGTGAAAAAGGGAATCGAGACTCAAAAAAGGAAGCTCCATAAATGAGGTAGAGATAGCAAGAATCATGATTCAGAAAAAGTATGTGTATTAGTATCAGTAGTCAGAGGACAAAATGGAGCCAATGGGAGTGTGATTTAAGCTAAGAAAATAAATGGAGACCAAGTGAAAAAAGCTTTAGGAAGCAAATTGAAAAGTGGATCAACTATAATTACAGACCTCGCTAAGCCCTTTAAAACTCTATTAGAACTTGACCAGGTCGATCATAAGAGGGTGCATTTCAAAATGTCGTTTTTTCTATTATTGCATCAGCGATGTGTAAGGGTGGCGACGCAGGAGCCAGACTCAGCGAAGCAATAGCGAAGCTGAGGCCGACCATTAAGGGAGCCCTGGAACGTAGCGACCCGAAGGGTGATGCCCAAAAACGACAAAATGAAATACACCCATCATAAGACGGTAAATTCAAAAGTAAACCAAAAAAGAAAGCATCCTGTTCATCTTAAGACCGTTAAGCAAAGCCACAAGGTCATTAAGGATTCTCTAGCACCATTTAAAGGAGTACCTATAAAATACCTCCAAAAATACTTGACTTGGTTTCATTTCAAACAATGCACAAAAATGAGACCAGATAAGCTTAAGCAAGCATTCACAATCTGTTTATTATCAACCAGTGCACTGGATTGGTTGAGGAAACTAACTGCGCATAATACAATTATCATAACACAGCTAAAGAAGTAAAAGAAATATGAATATTAGATTACCAATCTAGTGTTATTTCTATGTTAATGCAATTGTAAACTGATGAAAATGAAAAAATATCGTATATTTGCGATGAACATTAATTGTTATGAGTCGAACATTGGCAAAAGTTGATTATTCAGAAGAGGAGATCCGTCAGGCTGAAATAGCCAAAGCGCTAGGGCATCCACTTCGCATAAAAATCATCAAGTTGCTAAGCATTCAAAGTTGCTGCTGTACGGGAGACTTGACAGCTGTATTTCCTCTGGCACAGTCCACGATTTCTCAACACTTGAAAGTATTGAAAGATGCGGGATTAATTCAGGGCAATATCGAGCCTCCCAGTGTTAAATACTGCTTGCACGAGAAAAATTGGCCGGCAGCTAAGCAATCGTTCAGACAACTATTTGAAGACTAATTTTTTTATCATTTATATCGTCTATTTGCGATTGTCGATATTTGATTTCTAAGCGATTATACCATAAAATATTATAATTATGACCATCAAAATTTTAGGGACCGGGTGTCCAAAATGCAAACAAACAGTAGATATTGTCAATAAGGCAGTAGCAAAGCTGGGGGCAGACATCAAAGTCGAAAAAGTAGAAGATATAATTAAAATTATGGAATACAATGTGATCTCTACACCTGTAGTTGTTGTCGATGAGTCTGTAAAAATAAAAGGACGAGTGCCAACAATGAGCGAAATCACAGCATTAATCCAAGCCAGTTAGATATGTTTGATTGGCTAATATATTTTTCGGATTGGTTGATCTACGACGTCTCAGGTCTATCTGAAGGCAGCCGACTCGGTACAGCGCTAAGTTTCTTTGTCTATGATGTCATCAAAATATTGATTTTGCTTTTTTTGATATCATTTATCATGGGCATTGTCAATGTATACTTCCCTGTTGAAAAATTGAGAAACTACCTTAATTCCAGAAAACTTTACGGACTAGAATACTTGTTCTCTGCAATATTTGGAGCCATAACTCCATTTTGCTCCTGCTCATCTGTACCCCTATTTATTGGCTTTGTTCAAGGGGGAATACCCCTTGGTGTTACATTTTCTTTCTTAATCACCTCACCATTGGTGAATGAAATTGCATTGGCATTATTCCTGGGAATGTTTGGATGGAAAGTGACCCTAATATATGCCATCACCGGTATTTTATTAGGAACATTTGGCGGTTTTATTCTAGGCAAATTAGACCTCAAGGACTGGTTGACAGATTGGGTAAAGGACATAATGGCAAAGACCTACGAAAAAGGTGATACCGTAACTGCCGATTCGATTAATTTTATAAAAGAGCTGCCACTCATTTCACGGGAAGCCTGGCATATTGTAAAAGGTGTATTATTATACATCATCATTGGTATAGGTATAGGCGCTGCTATGCATGGGTATGTACCTGAAAACTTTTTTGAGCAATACCTGGGAGGAGGTCAGTGGTGGACCGTACCGGCAGCGGTTATTATAGCTGTACCGATGTATGCCAATGCTGCAGCCATCGTACCTGTCATACAAGTATTGGTAGTGAAGGGGGTACCCCTGGGCACTGCTATAGCTTTTATGATGAGTACCGTAGGTCTATCTCTACCCGAAGCCACTTTGCTCAAAAAAGTAATGACATTTAAACTCATATCTGTATTTTTTCTGGTGGTCACCGTATTTATAGTGGCATCCGGATATTTATTTAATTTAGTTTTATAAAAATTGTAAAATCATGAAGCACTTATTTTATACATTATTTACTGTAGCCCTATTTGCTACCCAGGAAGTCAACGCACAACATTCTGACAATTATATTGAAGTCATTGACTTCCACAGCAATCACAGGTGTTTTACCTGCAATACTATTGAAGAAAAGACTAAACAAACCTTAGAGGAGAATTTTAAAAGTGAAATGGACAAAGGTCTGATTGTCTTCAGTACTATTAATGTAGATGAAGCCAAGAACGCAGAAAAGGCAGAGGCGTTTGAAGCCTTCGGTACGGCACTATTCATACATATTGTCAAGGATGGTAAATCAGAAAAAATCAACCTGACGGACTTTGCCTTTATGACTGCCAAAGACAAGAAAAACAAATTTGAGGATGGTCTAACTGAGAAGATAAACGCAGCATTAGAAAAATTGTAATATCGCATAAAGTAAATAGCAAATGGGGGCATTTCAAAATGTCGTTTTTTTCTGGGTATGCATCAGCGCTGCGCAACAGTGGCGACCCTAAGGGAGCCAGACCGGATGGAACGAATGTGGAAGCCGGGCCGACCGTTCAGGGAGCTGTGAAGCATAGCGACCCGAGGACAAAAGGACGAGAGTGATGCCCAAATCGATAAAATGAAATACTTCCAAAAAAATAATAATTATGGAATGGCTAAATGATCTGGCGCAAAACAGCCAGTTTCCGTTATTAGCGGCGTTGGCTCTTGGCTTACTAACGGCCATAAGTCCTTGTCCGTTAGCGACCAATATTGCAGCTACAGCCTATATATCTAAAGAAGTAAAGAGCAAGAGGGCCGTCATTGTCAATGGTTTTATATATACGATAGGAAGAGCCATATCGTACACCGGTATTGGCCTCATCCTTTATTGGGGAGCCAGTAAATTTCAAATTGCACGTTTTTTCCAGTCCAGGGGAGAGCTTTATCTGGCTCCTTTATTGATTTTAATTGGTTTGATTATGCTCGGATTGATAAAGTTAAACTTTTTGTCAAAAAGTAATTTTACAGGAAAGCTGGCTGACCGCTTCAAGGATAAAGGCTGGGTTGGTTCTCTGATCATGGGCATATTATTTGCTCTCGCCTTTTGCCCATATAGTGGTGCTCTCTATTTTGGCATGTTAATACCTATGTCTATAGCCAGCGTCTCAGGTCTATATTTACCTCTCATTTTTGCCGTAGGAACAGGTGTGCCGGTTATGGTTTTTGCATTTATTATAGCTTACAGTTTTTCCAAAGTAGGACAGGCTTTCAACATCATACAAAAAGTAGAATTGGGTATGCGATATATTGCAGGTGTCGCCTTTATCATAACTGGTCTTTATTACGCCAATATTTATCTGGGAATCATTTAATTTAAAAATAACTTTCAATGAAGCTTTCACTTTCCTTCCTTTTCGCCTGCTTGTTGTCAGTATTAGGCCATACACAGGTTGTTCAGCATATCGGTATGGCTAAATCTGTAATGACAGGCAAAGACCTATCATCAAATGTAGGGCTAGACAGTTTACTAAGAGAGCCCCACCTTTTTGGTGTTGGCCCTTACAACAATTTACAAGGAGAAATTACGATTATAGACGGTCTACCTTTGATCAGTACCATTAAAGACGGTAAAATATCAACGTATTTAGACCCTAATGCTTCAGCACCATTTTTAGCTTTTAGTTATCAAAAAGACTGGGTTCCTTATCATGTCAATTCAAGTATTCAAAGTCTTCATGACTTGCAAAATTTAGTCGATAGCCTGGGCCGTCAACACGGTATAAAAAAAGAAGAAGCTTTCCCCTTCAAACTAAGTGGACAATGGGATAGCCTTGCTTTTCATGTCATTATGCGAGACACCAATGAAATGAATCATTCGCATGAAGCCCATAAAAAAGCAAAAGTAAACTTTTATGAGTCCAATTGTCACGGTGATTTAGTTGGATTTTTCTCCAGACATCACGAAGGTGTATTTACCCATAAAAATCAGTACATACATGTACACTTTGCATCTGCTGATAGATCTAGAAGTGGGCATTTGGATGATATAAAAAGAGATGGACATTTTACTGTATACTTACCCTCAGTCACTTTGCCATCTCCTATCTTAGTCAATGATACTGATTTTTCTAAAGGTCGTTTGGGTTTTAAACAATTGATAGGACTAGATGATCTGGTAAAATTGCATGGACACCTATGCGATGGACTGGTAGTAGGCTATTTAGGCTTACAGTCAGCACTCTATGCATTATATCCCGATAGCACTATTGACCGAACCAATACAAGAATAGTCAGCAAATCATCACCCTGTCTGGCTGATGCTGCTCTTATGATGACTGGTGGACGATATCAATATGATACATATTACATTGAGGATGAAATGCCGTACCTATTTGTAGTTCAAAGAATAGATAATGAATTGGCCTTTGGTGTAAAGCTGAAGCCCAATATCAAACCAAAAAAAATCGATAAATTGGGAGCTATGGCAGTAAATAAGGCATTAACACCATGCGAAATAGATGAGCTCCGTCGGTTAGAAGATGATTTTACCAATTTTTTATTACACTCAGACCCACAAGATGTTTTCACTGTTGAATCCATTGAAAACTTCAATTGGTCACCGAGCTTAAGCAACAATTTCATCAAAACCGACATCCTAAATAAGGATGCAAAACGTTGCAGTCAGCATTGAGCGCAAAAACCCTATTTGTGCATAAGAACTTTACAAGGCCGCCACAATGTAGAAGCATATGGGACTTGGCAGCTCGCTGTAATCAATCGGTTAATTGCGAAGAACTTTCAGACTGGAACTGAAGAGCGGCAAGCTTTTGATACAGGCCATCAGCTTTGTCATTTAATTCGTTGTGGGTGACTGACTCTGCTATGATACCATTATCGATGACGTATATCTTGTCTACATCTCTGATCGTAGCCAATTGATGTGCAATGATTATAGATGTGCGTCCTTGTATGAGGGTATTAAGTACATCTTAAACCATTCTCTCTGATTCAGCATCGAGGGATGATGTTGCTTCATCAAGTATGAGAACCGTAGGATCTCTCAAGATAGCTCTGGCTATAGCAATTCTTTGTCTTTGCCCACCTGATAGCTTTACCCCCCTTTCTCCGACAATGGTACCTAGACCCTCCGGGAAGGACTGGATGAAGTCCCACGAATTGGATTGCTTTGCTGCATCAATAATTGCTGACTCTTCGGCGTCTGGATTACCATAGAGGATGTTTTCTCTGATGGTGCCGCCAAATAGCATGACCTCTGTAGCACGATGGCCATGTGCAAACGGTAAGAGCTCAATGGTAATTTGTTAATATTTTTATCGTCTATGGTAATTTGCCCCAGTTCGATATTGGAAAACCTCAAGATAAGCTGCACTATAGTTGACTTTCCCGCGCCACAAGAGCCAACCAATGCAATTTTTTCTCCTGCCTGGGCTTCCAGGTTAATCCCTTTGAGGACTGGCACATCTGTTCTTGTTGGGTAACTGAAATAAACGTCGGTCATTTTAATATGACCTTTCAAGCCGAGTTTTTTATCTGCTACATCTAAAGAATCTGTAATATCTCCTGAAATCATCTGGAGCTTAGAGAATTTTAATTTAGGCGACTTGTGAAGAAGGAGCATAGCCGGCGCTACGCGACTAATGAACAAGGAAGCAAAACCCATCATATTCACCAGAAATCCTATTTCGGCTTTATATAGCTTTAAAAGTGATGATTTTGTTCAATCGTTGCAAGAGTGACTATGACTCATTCCCAAAATCATCAGTTTTTTTGCCCTATAAACCCTCATTACGAATTTCCAATATACATGCTGGGTTACATCAAAATTATCAAGCAGCAACATTGCAAAATGTTGCGTTCCAGATATTGAAGGAGGCATGAGAGGTAGCCTAAAAGTGGTGACTATGGCTCAATCCCAAAGTCACTTAATTTATCGCCACTTTAACCCTCATTACAAAATTCTATTGCACCAATCGGGCTTAACAGCGGAGCGTAAACAACTGACAATCTGTAGCATTACAAAAAGCCACGCAACATTGTAACAACAAACAAAGTACAGATCCAAGTCCACCATGAGACCACAACCAACAAACAGTAACCTTTAACATACAACCCCACAACACGTTTCTGCGTGAGGGATAGTAGCGATATGAGTGGCTGACGAATGGATAGCAGGAACAGCTGAGCTGGGGCTTGACTGAGTGGTGCGAAGCAATCGGGTTGACTAAACGTCAAGCCGATAACGAGGGAACTGAGCCGCCTCTGGCTCAGCGTCGACTGCAACAATAATAAAAAACGGAATTAAG
>SLDF01000103.1 GCA_007125435.1 Saprospiraceae bacterium | reverse complement strand
TATTGCCTGACCCATACATGCATATCGATATTGGTGAAAGAGAGACAGATTATCCAATGGCTTGGAGTGAAATCAGCCCTTTGAAGTACAACCAAAATGTATTCAAAGTGAAGCATAAAGATATTTTAGCAGTTAATAGTGAAAAAAGAGTCAAGACGGATGAAACCTTTATGTTGATAGAGGAAAATGCGTTGCGATTAAAAGAAAATAGAAATACAAAGACATTCCCTCTTGCTTTTGATGCATTCGATGAAATGATGCAGGAGAGAGAACGGAAATCTGAGAAGTTCAAATCACTTCTAGAAAATGAAATTCCTAATCTTGAGGCCCTGAACCTCCCGGAGGATATGGCTGCTATCAAAATGGATGAAGCTAAAGAAGCGAGAAATGAAGCTTGGATAGAAAGTATTAAAAAAGATGTGTACATAGTGGAATGTCTGCACATCATGAACGATATGATGCAAAGTTTGTAGGTGTTACAATAATCCTCTACGAAGTAAAGTTGAGGTGTAATTCTAGAGGTTTTTCAAACGAATACATTCCGGTAAAGCGAATGTATTCGTTTTTTTTTACCAATATTTGTATCGACAAATATGAGATCGCCTTATTGTTGAGTGTTATCTTGAATTGTACTTATGAAAAGGTTGATGATAACTAAGGTTGTAAGAAATACCGAACCATAAAATCAGGGTATGAAAATTATTATTGCAGGAGCCGGTGATGTTGGGTTTCATCTAGCACAGTTATTGTCTTATGAGAATCAATCAATAATGCTAGTGGATTCTAATAAAGAAGTATTAGAATACGCCTCATCTCGATTAGATGTAAAGACAATCCCGGGCGATTGCGCTCAAGTGGAAATATTGAAAGATGCAGGAGTTGCTAAGTCAGATGTCGTATTAGCAGTGACCACTTCAGAAAAGACAAATCTAGTCACGGCGATTCTAGCTAAGAAGCTTGGCGCAAAGCAGACATTTGCCCGAACAAATAGCCCCGAGTACCTTCTGAAAGAACAACAGGACATTTTTAAAGAGTTAGGTATAGATCATTTGATATCTCCGATCAAGCTTGCTGCTGACGAAATTTTACGATTACTGAAGCAGAGTCATTTTACGGATATCTACAATTTTGAAGAGGGTAGAATCAGCCTTATCGGAGTAAGTATAATCGATAGTTCACCACTAGCGCACATCAAACTCAGCCAATTGCCACAGGACTCAGCAGACTTTAAGATCAGACCTGTTATTATTTTAAGAGACACCTTGACGATTATCCCTAAAGGGAATGATATGCTGGTTCCCGGTGACTTGGTGTACTTTATTCTGCCAAAGGAAAGTATAGATTCACTCAAGAAGCTTTTTGATACCAAAGAGCATCCCATTAAGAATGTGATGATACTGGGAGAGGGTGAGATGGGCTACATGGTTGCCCGACTATTAGAGAAAGAGTACAGAGTAACCATCATTGAGAAAGATCGACAGTATAGCAAGATTTTAGCTGGTAAGCTATCAAATGCTATGGTTGTCAATGGTGACTATAGTAACTTTGACATACTAGCTGAAGAAGGGCTCGATCATATGGACGCTTTTGTCGCATTGACTAATAACTCTGAGACTAATATTATCTCTAGTCTGACTGCTAAGAACCATGGTGTTTTTAAAACGATTGCCCGAGTGGAGAGCAAAGAGTACACTTATGTATCTCAAAATATTGGTGTGGATAGCTTGATTAATAAGAAGCTGTTTGCTGCAAATGATATCTTTAGGTACATACGGAAGGGCAAGGTCGAAGCATTAACCAGTTTGTCCGGGGTGGAGGCAGAGATCATAGAGTATCTGGTAGACCGGCCGAGTAAGTTGACGAGAAAACCTCTCAAGGATGTCAGGTTCCCTCCAAGCTCCCTCATAGGAGCTGTGATTAGGAATAAAGATGTATTTATACCAGATGGGGACTTCCAGATTGAGCTGAATGATAAAGTCATTGTATTGGCGCTTCCAAAAGATATTTCTAAGTTAGAAAAGTTCTTCAAGTAGGCATATGATCAACTTTAGACCGATATTAAAGATTTTGGGTGCATTAGCGGGCTTGATCGGCATCTTGATGTGGTCAGGATTGCTAATGGTCTTTCTTGATGAAGTAGAGGACTGGAAGTCTTTATTTTATTCTGGTCTTATTTGTTTTTTTATTGGTGCTATACTGTGGCGATTCAAACCGGAGGGCTCGACTAATGTGGGCAAGAGAGAGGGGTATTTAATTGTGGCTTTGGGCTGGATCATGATGACCATATTGAGCACAATACCTTATTTTTGGAGTGGAGCTATTTCGTCGGTGCCTGATGCGTTTTTTGAGACGGTCTCAGGTCTGACGACAACGGGAGCGACCATTTTAGAGGATATAGAAGCGGTCTCTACAGATATACTTTACTGGAGAAGTCTTACACAATGGTTAGGCGGTATGGGTATTATAGTGCTCACTGTTGCCGTTTTTCCGCTTTTGGGTATTGGCGGTGTTGAATTATTTGTTGCTGAAGCTCCCGGTCCGACTAGTGATAAAATTCACCCTAAAATACAAGAAACTGCTAAGAGGCTATGGTTTATTTATTTGGGTTTAACCGCATTGTTGATTGGAATTTTACATTTAGAGGGTATGACGCTTTACGATGCCGTAAATCATGCGCTCACAACTATGTCTACCGGAGGTTTTTCTACTAAGAACGATAGCATAGCTGCATTTGATGTACCGATAATCCAATATACCATCATCTTTTTTATGTTTCTTGCAGGTACAAATTACACTGTTATCTATTTCGGATTGAGAGGACGCTTTAAGGATGTTTGGAAAAGTGATGAGTTTAAGTTTTATGTCCTTGTCATTTTAACTTTGTTAGTTATTTTACTACCAATAATTTTTCAGAGTAATGGCTACTCAGAAAGTAGCTTTCGCGATGGGCTTTTCCAGATTATTGCAATTGTCACAACGACCGGTTATGTGACAGCCGATTATACATCTTGGTCTCTAGGGGCTACTTTTATATTTTTCCTTCTTATTTTCTCTGGAGCATGTGCAGGCTCTACCAGCGGAGGTATTAAACTTGTCAGAACTATGACATTTTTAAAGAATTCATTCTTAGAGTTTAAAAGACTGCTACATCCCAGAGCTGTAATTAGAATGAGGCTTAATGGTAATATCGTTTCAGGCAGAATTCTAACTCAGATTACTATTTTCCTACTAGTGTATATTACACTATTTCTTTTCGGCACGATTGTTCTTTCCTTCATGGGTATTGAATTCAAGACTGCACTTGGGGCTTCAGCGACATCTCTTAGTAATGTCGGTCCTGCAATAGGTGATGTCGGACCAATGGACAACTTCGCCTGGCTACCGGACGGCGCAAAAATATTTTTACTTATCTTAATGATTATTGGACGCTTGGAGCTATTTACTATTCTCATCCTGTTTACACCTTATTTTTGGAGAGTAAACTAATCGATATTGTTGCATGGGAAAAGCGCAGCAGAGCATTTAGGCGCTCTGTGATTATAGAACCATCGCCTTTGCAGCTTTGATAGGAATGGAAATACATTTCTTTTCCATATAAGCCATCATTTCTTCTACTTTAGCTCTGGTCGCGGCATCCATATTGTCCAGATCTTTGGCGAATACCTCTGATATAGCTTTTTCCCTGATGGATTTGATGGCCTGTGGAACGGATTGCATGGCTTTTTCGATCTTTCTTTGCTGTAGGGCGGATTGATAAGTGTCAATATGGCCTGCCAATAGAATACGAGCTTTACTGACCTCGGCTCTGCGAAATTCGAGATTTTCACTGGCGAGATGACGCAGTTGATCAATGTCTATGTAGGTGATATCTGAACGGTCTTTGACCTCAGGCGCCACATTTGAGGGAATAGCGAGATCAATTACCAGCTTATCAGACGTATCTCCATTACGAAGCAGCTTCAGCAAAGGTTCGTTGATAATGTGCTCATGCGATGCTGTACAGACAAAGATGATGTCAAATCCTCCTGTAAAGTGCAGGAGGTCACTCAACGATTGGCCTTTACGTCCAAATTTTTCTGCTATGGCATTGGCTTTTTCTATGCTTCTATTGAACACTTCGACATTGTCAAACTGGTATTTTAGCAAGAATTTGGAAACCAGGTGATTGGTCTGCCCTGCACCAACCAACAGTATTCTGGCATTCTTTTTTGGCTTCAAAGCCATCATTTTCTGTATGGCCAGAGCTACTACCGAAAGCGCTCTCTCTCCGATACCTGTATTGGTAAATACATCCTTAGCCGCTTGAATGGCGAAGCGCATGAGAAGTCTGGTGTTATCTCCACAAAGCTGTTGCTCTCTGGACCAATCATAAGCATCTCTCAGTTGTCTGAAGATTTCTCGCTCTCCTACAACAAGGGAATCTAAAGAAGAAGACAATTCAAATACATGCTCTATGGCCTCTTGCCCGGTGTAAACCTCTGACTTGATATCGGCTTCGTTCAGATCTTGCTCAGATATGGTAGGGTTGATATAATGTATCCAACGCCTCATATCCGGCGTGGGGGAGAGCTTGTGCTGATAAATCAGATACATGACTCTGTTGCAAGTAGACAGGTACATGATCTCATCAATATGAAACTCAGCCTTCAAGCGATTGAGTATATCAACTTTAGCAGACTCTACATCAGACTGAATGACATATTTTGATATGTCTCTAATGTTGCAATGCTTATGGGTGAAAGTTAATATTTTTAATTCCTGGTTCATGTACATATGATACTTACGACAAAAATAACGATGTGGATTGCAAATGTTTGTCATCGGTCTGTCATCAAGCAATAACCCATGCTTCTTTAGAATGAATCTAATTAAGCGAGCTTCTCTTTTCTATGGCAAATAAAGACAAAGAGAGGGGTGCACTTAATGCATCAGCGCTGTGAAATGGTCACGCCCCACTTACATGCAGGTGGATGAGAAACTTATAATGATAGATCATGGATGATATCTATACTGAGCATGGGGCGTGAGTCCCGCAAAGGGACCGAGCGAACAGCGAGTCATGGAACATAGCGACCCCCACGCATTACAACTATTGACGCTACTATAAATCTAAAGTCATATCTTTGAACCTTCCTGGAGAAGGCACTTTATTGGCGTGGGGGTGATGCCCAATAAAGCCATAAGATGCTCCAGATGACAATGAGACAAATACAACGATTATGAATTACTTAACGATAGAACAAGTGTCCAAAAGCTACGGTGAGAAAGTGCTTTTTAGCGACATCGATATGTATATCAACAAAGGCGATAAAGTGGCTCTGGTGGCGAAGAATGGGACAGGGAAGAGTTCGCTTCTGGATATCATTATAGGTCGGGAAGCGCCTGAAGGGGTGAATGCCAGAGTGATCAGGGCCAAGGATATAAAAGTCGGCTTTTTGGATCAATCACCTGAGTTTAACGAAGAGCAGACGGCATTCGAAGAGGTCCTGGATGTCGATAACCCCAAGGTGCAAGCCGTCAAGGCCTATCTCGAAGCATTGCACGACCCGGGCAAGGCGGACCAATTGGAAGCGGCAAGTCTGAGGATGGAAGAGCTCAAGGCATGGGACCACGAGGCGCTGATCATGGAAATATTATCCAAACTCAAGATAGACTATCAGGAAAAAGCTGTGCGGCAGCTATCCGGTGGGCAGAGAAAGCGGCTGGCTCTCGCCAAAATACTGGTCGAGCAGCCCGACTTCCTGATACTGGATGAACCGACTAACCATCTTGATATGGACATGATCGAGTGGTTGGAGGAGTACCTACAGAGGCCTAATCTGACCCTGCTCATGGTGACGCATGATAGGTATTTTCTAGAGTGCGTGTGCGATCAAATTGTAGAGTTGGATAATGGTAAATTGACAAAGTTTACCGGCAATTACTCAGAATATCTTGAAAAGAAAGCCATCCTGAGAGAAAATGAAGCCGTAGAGCTGGAAAAAACCAAGAAATTGTACAAGAAAGAGCTGGACTGGGTAAGGCGCCAGCCAAAGGCCAGGACAACTAAGGCTAAATCCAGGGTAGATAACTTTGATGTCATAAAAGAAAAGGCTTTCTCAGGTCGACAAGATGATGAGCTGAGCATTGATATCAAAACACAGCGATTAGGTTCTAAGATTTTAGAGGCACACAATATCAGTAAAGCATTTGGTGAGCAATTGATCTTTGAAGGCTTCAACTATAAATTTAAAAAAGGCGAAAGGTGCGGGATTGTAGGCCCTAACGGTGCCGGCAAATCCACTTTTCTCAATGTATTGACTGGTCAGCTACAACCGGATACCGGCAAAGTGATCATAGGTGACAATACCGTATTTGGCTACTATAATCAGGAGGGGATGAACCTGGAGGAGGACAAAAGGGTCATTGACGTGATCACAGATATAGCAGAATATATTCCTCTGGAGAAGGGTAAATCTCTGACAGCTGCATCGTTATTAGAGCGGTTTTTGTTCCCGAGACCACAGCAACAGGTCTTTGTGTCTAAGCTGAGTGGCGGCGAAAAGCGACGCCTGTACTTGCTGACGGTACTGATGCAAAACCCCAATTTTCTCATCCTGGACGAACCTACAAATGATCTGGATATCATGACACTAAACGTACTGGAAGAGTATCTGCTTGACTTCCCGGGATGCCTCATCATCGTATCGCACGACCGTTATTTTCTGGACAAACTGACTCAGCATTTATTTGTGCTCACAGGTGATGGCCAGGTCAAAGATTTCAATGGCAACTACAGCCAGTATCGAGAGAAATTCACTCTGACTCCGCCCATTACGCAGACCAAAAAGTCCGCTAGTAGCGCGCAGGCAGAAACCAAGTCAGACAGTGAAGGCCTATCTGATAAAGAGCGCAGAGAGTTGCACAATCTGGTAAAAGACATCGAAAAAGCAGAAAAAAGGAAGGCAGATATCATGTCAAAATTCAATGATGAGTCCATGTCGCCGGAGGATATCGAGAAGCTATCCAATGAATTGCAGACCATCCAGCAAAAACTCGAATCGATGGAAGACAGATGGTTGGAGCTGGAGGAGATCAAAGGCTAGTTCTAATAATTCGGGTTAAAGACGTTTTTAGAGTTAGTCTTAAAGTAGGTTAGTGGATTTGGGGCCTTTTGTTTATCCGGGCATCACCCTCCTCCTGACGTCGTCGGGTCGCTTTTTAGAGTCTGAAAATAGCCATCTTAATGATCCCAAGTCTTGCTCTTTTGAGCAATCTCTTCGAAAAAAAATACTTACGTAGCTTAGGCTATGCGCGTATTTTTTATTCTTCGATCTTACTC
>SLDF01000277.1 GCA_007125435.1 Saprospiraceae bacterium | reverse complement strand
TGCGTATGTGGTTCTTGTATTTTTCTATCCGTTTTATGCGAGTAGACGATTGCTTTGCAGACGAAAAGTGAATGATATAACCTCTCTGTCTGCCGGGTGTTAAGGCGAAGAACGCCTTTTTTAGATCGGTGTCAGCTTCCAGTTCTGTGATGAGTTCTTCCGGCATAGATTCCGGTATTTTATCTGAAACCACCTTGTGCCCGCTTTCTTCTATTTCTATGGCTTCATCGATATATATGGGCAATAGCTTAGACAGTCGGTTTACCTCACTTATCGACCTGATCTTTATGATCCTCGAGGCTTGGATGTTACCTTGTTGTTCCAGAATACCGTTTGGATCCTTCAATAGTGACCCTTTGAAAAAGCCAATGACAACAGCATCTTTTAATGCTGATACAGTGACGATATTCTTGCCATGGTGCGTATAGACAGGAGCGCCCCATTTCACTGTCTCTTCGAGCGGTGAAGATGCCACTACATCCATGACAGCCAGCAGCACGTCTTTCCATGAGTGGATCTTGCACTTTGGTGTATTGCCATAGGGACAGCGCATGCAGCCTTTTACTAAGTATTCATCGACAGATTTGATCATGTGTGTAAATGTATTGAATTTTTCAAAGGGAACATATGGATATACATAAGTAATCAAGCGAAATATATTTGGATCAGTTTTATACGATAGTATAGTCTATTTCATAGGGCAGATTAAATTGTAGTATATGCTCTATATAGGTGTAAATGTTCCCATCAAAGTATAGCCACCCCCTGCTCAGCTTCTACTTTTCCTGACCTGAAGGCTGAGTACCGTTCAAACCTTCACGACGAAATTTTATGACGTAAAGCTGATTTGATTTTGCTTTATCAGTCAAAGGTGATTACAATATGAAGTATTATGATTGTAATCTGAAAATTAATTTTTCAAAATAGTGTTAATGCCAATATTTTATTGTTATTTTGTTGGCTCTATCAATCGAGCCGTAACCACTGAATATGAGATACCTACGACCTGTCCTACAAAAGTCAAAAAGACTATGACGAGAATTTTAGTCGCAGATGATGAGGTTGACCTGGAATTGTTGATCAAGCAGAAATTTAGAAAGGAAATCAGAAATGGAGTCTTTGATTTTATTTATGCTTTGAATGGCAAAGAAGCACTTGATATTGTACAGAACAATGATGATATCGATCTGGTGCTGAGCGATATCAATATGCCTGAAATGGATGGGTTGACCTTGCTCTCTAAGCTCAGTGAAGTAGCTCCTCTTACAAAGACAGTCATGGTCTCTGCCTATGGAGACTTGGATAATATCAGAACGGCGATGAATAGAGGGGCTTACGATTTTGTATTCAAGCCCATTGACTTTACAGACCTCCGTGTGACAATTGACAAAACTATCGACGCTGTAAACCTTATCAAGGATAGGGTCAGAGCTCTACGCGAGAATGATATCCTCAAAATGTATGTAGATGAAAGTGTTTTAAAATACATGGATTCAGAGCTTTTTCAAGAAAATGCTTCTGCTTGTGAGTCCATTGAGGCCACTGTAGCCTTCATAGACCTTTGTGCATTTACTTCCATCAGTGAGGTGGAGCCTGCGGATAAAGTGGTAGAAATGCTAAATGATTATTTTGATATTATGGTCAAAGAAATCATAAATCAAGGTGGACTAATCGATAAATTTATAGGAGATGCTGTGATGGCAGTTTTTAAAGGCGAACATCATCTGGATAGAGCTATAGAATGCGGACTGGCTATAAGAGATGCATTCATAAAAGTGGCAGAGTCTCAGACTTCTAAGGGCTATGTACCCAATGTTTCTATAGGTATCAACAGTGGAGAGATGGTGTGTGGAAATATCGGATCTGCGACCCTCAAGAGACTTGACTATACCGTAATCGGAGATACTGTAAATATCGCAGCAAGACTCCAGTCTCATGCCGGTGCCGGTCAGATTTACATAACGGCCGATGCTTATCAATCTATTCACGAGTTTTTTCAATGTGAGAAAGTAGATGAACTAAGACTTAAAAATAAATCCAAACCTATTTTAGTTTACGAGGTTTTGGGATGATAGACTTTAAGGTTTACAGGGTAGTACTAGCTTGATATTTGTTGCATTTCAGGATGTCGTTTTTATCTACTTATTGCATCAGCGCTGCGCAACAGTGGCGACCCTAAGGGAGCCAGACCGGATGGAACGAATGTGGAAGCCGGGCCGACCGTTCAGGGAGCTGTGAAGCATAGCGACGCGACGACGACAGGAGGAGGGTGATGCCCAAAGCGACAAAATATAATGGAACTCTTGATATCTATGATGATCGTATCGATTTTAGTCAAGAATAGCTAACCATGTTGGATTTTATGCTTCTTTAAGCATCATGAGATAGCTTATCCTGTATTTAACTTGAGGTTTTCGACAGTGTTTTGAACAGGAGCTTGATAGAGAGCAGAAATTGGTGGTTTTGCTAATCAGTAGGTGTAATTATAGTATTGTCTTGGTTCAAGGGTGATTTAAGCCTCAAAAGAAAGCTGCATGAGGTATGAATTATAAAAACAAAATCTAACTATCATGAAAAAAGTAATCATTATCGGGGGAGGTGTTGCTGGTATGAGTGCTGCTCACGAACTCATTGAAAGGGGTTTCTCTGTAGAGGTATACGAAAAACATAAGAAATATGTAGGTGGGAAAGCGCGTAGTGTGGACGTGAACTTTGACCAGTTTCCTCAAAGCCCTCCGTTTCCGGGCGAACATGGCTTTAGGTTTTTTCCCGGGTTTTACAAACATGTCATAGATACTATGTCTAGAATTCCTTTCAGACGCAAAGATGGTTCGATGGGGAAGGTAGTCGATAATTTGGTGCCAACCCACAGAATGCGTATGGCACAAGAGGGTAAGAAGTCTATCATTAATATAGTCAGTTTTCCACGATCATTAGATGATTTGAAAACCCTGATCAATGCCATGCACTCGGATACGGGCTTGACCGGAGAAGAGAAACATTTCTTTGCCGAGAAAGTCTGGCAGTTGATGAGCTCATGTATGGATCGTAGGTCAGCAGAATATGAAAAGATCAGTTGGTGGGATTATCTGGAAGCTGATCGGTTTTCTGATACTTATCGCTCATTGTTTGTTCAGGGGCTAACGCGCACACTTGTAGCCGCCAATGCCAAGAAGGCGAGTACTAAGACAGGAGGAGATATTTTCCTTCAGTTGATATTCAATATGACAAACCCTGAGATAGAAACAGACCGCGTTCTAAATGCACCCACCAATGATGCCTGGCTCAACCCCTGGATAGAATATCTTACTCAGAAAGGAGTAGTGTACCACCACAACTGTGAAGCTTTACAACTGGACTCCAAGGATGGCAATATAAGTGGGGTGCAGATTCGTGATCACGATAAAGGTGAAAGCCTGGTCGCTAAGGGTGACTACTATATACTTGCCACGCCGGTAGAAAGAGCTGCGACTTTGATTTCTGAGGAAATAAAACAACTAGATCCAAACCTTCAAGGCGTCATTGATCTCTCGCCAAGTGTAGCCTGGATGAATGGCGCACAGTATTACCTTACAGAGAAGGCTAATATAGTTGATGGACATTGTATTTACTCTGACTCTAAGTGGGCACTCACCTCTATTTCCCAACTGCAGTTTTGGCAAGACTACGATATATCGCGATTAGGCGATGGGTCTATTCACAGTGTGCTATCGGTCGATATATCTGACTGGGATACACCTGGTCATAATGGTAAACCTGCAAAGGATTGTAGCCATGTGGAAATCAAAGATGAAATCTGGACTCAAATTTCTAAAAGCTTGAATGTCAACGGTGAGCACGTGATACCTGATAAAGTTCCAGAACTTTGGTACATCGATGGTGATATCAAAGAATTGAAAAATCAAGGACCGACAAGAGAAGAAAACGAAGAGCCTCTTCTAGTCAATACAGTAGATAGCTGGAAGCTAAGACCAGATGCAGCTACCAGGATTCCCAATTTCTTTCTCGCCTCGGATTATGTGCGGACCTATACGGACCTGGCTACTATGGAGGGTGCTAATGAAGCTGCCCGAAGAGCAGTAAACGGCATTCTAGACCATATGTCATCTGGTTCGGAGAGATGTGCCATTTGGAATCTTCATGAACCTAATGTCCTCAGACCTTTCAGAGATCACGACCAAAAACGATTTGACGAAGGTTTACCATATCAGGTCTGGATACCCTGGTGGTTAAGGATTATTCAATTTATCAGAGGGTTGTTCAAGTAGTACAATACACTTTATACACTAAAATATCAATCATCATGGATCATAGTATCATAAACCTTCAAGATTATACGATTACACAGCATGTACTATTTGCATTGGGTTGTCTGCTTTGGGTGGTTACCTATATCGTCGTCATCAAAGCCATACGCACTCATCAGTTTATCGAGATACCTATCGTGGCAGTCACGGCCAATTTTGCCTGGGAGTTCCTGTGGAGTTTTGTCTTTATGACCGATATGGGTTTGCTATACGTGTGGGGATATCGACTTTGGTTTTTTCTAGATTGCTATATCATATACGGCCTTTTTCTCTATGGATATAAGCAGATGCAGCTACCACAGATGCGGGGCAGATCCGCTGTATGGATACTATTCTCTTTGGCATGCTCATTCGCAATGCTCTATTTCTATATAGATAGGTACGACGCCCCCTTGAGCCATATGGGTGCTTATTCAGGTTATATCTTGAATGTAATGATGAGCGCATTGTATATTCCATTACTACTACGTATGAGGTCGGTAGGTAAATTTAGTCGATTGGCAGCCTGGTGCAAGGGTGTTGGTACATTGCTGATAAGCATATTTTGTGTACTAAAATTTCAAGATCCGTTCTTGATCAGTATGTGCGTGGTGACGACGTTTTTGGATGCTATTTACATATATTATATTATGGATGAAAATGTGCATACTAACACTGCTAAGTCTAAGCTATGATGTTATTTCAAAACATATCAATGGTACTTAATAGCTATGGTAACCACTTGCCTGGTATTAGAGACTGGTTTTCCGATTCTGTTAAAGGGAGGGGATTGGTAATTATTGTAAGCTCCTCTGATTTGTATTTCACCTTTTTAATAAAGAAGTCATGTTAAACAACACGATAACGCTTGCCAAGATCTTTGCATACGAGCATCTTGATGAAGAAATACAGGAGCGCAGAACATTACTCATATTATTGGTTGGATTAACTTGCTTGGCTGGCTTTTTGTTTTCGCTCACCTATCTTTATTTAGGCGTTTGGCATACTACATTAGCGACGGCTTTTTATTTAGGTTTCTCAGGGCTCAATTTGGTATACTTCTACTTAACAAAAAACTATTCAGTCTATAGAAATGCTCAATTAGTAGGCATTCTGTTGTTCCCTTTTTTAGCACATTTATTTAATGGGGGATTTGAGCAAAGCAGTGCTGTAGTGCTAGCGTCAATATTATCTCCTCTAGGTGCTTTAATGTTTCATGATCGCCAGACATCTAAAGTGTTTTTTGGAAGCTTCATATTCATATTGCTATTTTCACTATTCATTGACTTATGGGTGGATATTCCAAGTACAGATCTTTCAAAAGAAGTAAGACTTAGTTTTTTCTTTTTAAACCTCTCGTTAATTTCCCTTATCAGCTTTTCTCTACTCTACAAGTTTGTAAAAGATAATGATGAAATTAAATCATTGTTGAAGCAAAAGAATAAAGAATTAGAAATTGAAAAGAAGAAAGCAGAAGAAGCTTTAGAAGAATTAAAGTATGCGCAAAACCAACTTGTTCACTCCGAAAAAATGGCTTCACTCGGTGAGTTGACTGCGGGTATCGCCCATGAAATACAAAACCCATTGAACTTTGTTAAAAACTTTAGCGAAGTAGGGGTAGAATTTCTAGATGATCTTAAAGAGGAATTGAATCAGAAAAATTATGAGGAAGTCAATCTGATTATTAATGACCTTCAGACTAATCTAGAGAAAATACACCATCATGGAAACAGAGCTGATAGTATAGTGAAAGCCATGTTGCAGCACTCGAGTACCAGTAAGGGCGAAAAGACAGACATCGACCTGAATAGCTTGGCTGACGAGTTTGTCAGATTGGCTTATCATGGACTTAGAGCCAAAGACAAATCTTTCTACGCAGATCTAAACACGGAGTTTGTCGAAGATTTACCAAGAATAAAGGGTGTTCCCCAAGATTTGGGTAGAGTTGTTCTCAATATCGTGACCAACGCTTTTTATGCTGTCAGTGAAAGGAAGCAAGAAGAAGGGGAAGGATTTACGCCACAAGTAACTTTAAAGACATCACATGAAAAAGGTAGAGTCAAGCTTTTAATTCGAGATAATGCCTTTGGTGTGCCTGACCATGTGAAGGATAAAATATTCCAACCCTTCTTTACGACAAAACCAACCGGTAAAGGTACCGGACTCGGCCTTAGCCTGGCATTTGACATCGTAAAAGCGCATGGTGGCGAAATTCAGCTAGAGACCAAAAAAGGGGAAGGGACAACATTCTCAATATATCTGCCAATTCGTAATACAAATACATAAAAGCCTATGCAGCCTGTGAAAATCCTTATCGTCGATGATGAAAAAGATGTAGAAATACTCTTTAAACAAAAGTTTAGAAAAGAAATAAGACAAAATCAACTAACTCTTGAATTTGCGTTTTCAGGACAAGAAGCTCTTGATAGACTTCGAAGCAACCAACCACCCGAGTTTGTGTATATATTTTCTGATATTAATATGCCCGGTATGGACGGCCTAGAGCTTCTGGAGTTGGTTAAAAAAGAATTTGCGGACATACAGGTAAGCATGATTTCTGCCTATGGCGACAGAGCTAATATTAATAAAGCTATGGAATCCGGAGCTAAAGAGTTTTTTACAAAACCAATTGACTTTGAGAATCTAAAGCGAGAGATATATAAACTCTTAAATTTATGACAGCAGGCAATACAATTTCAATACTTCATAGGAGGTTAACTATCGGATTTCTAAGTTTGCTTTATCTGTAAGTGATTCGAGTGGATGAAGGATGACTATTAACAAAAAAGGGCACAGACGGCACAGACCTCGGGCTCAGAATTACCCAAGACATTGGCACGGTGCATGGGGGTGAGTTAATGTGGCTACAAAGTTGGGCAATGGTACTACCTTGGCCATTACCTTACCAGTCTGAAACTCAGGATCACTTGTTTTTTCTGGGGACTAACACATAAGATGTCAAAAGATCAACAATTGGCTAATCGGTTCATAGCCTTTTTTCTTGATAAGAACATGTGAGAAATACATCCATGTGGCAGGGT
>SLDF01000181.1 GCA_007125435.1 Saprospiraceae bacterium | reverse complement strand
CGGTCTATGCATTCGATTAGATTTTCTGGTGTACCTACACCCATGAGGTAACGTGGTTTCTGCGTGGGCAGTACATCGCAGCATACGGCTGTCATGTCGTATAGAAATGCTTTGGGCTCGCCTACAGATAGTCCACCTATGGCATTGATCTCTCTATCGGTCTGGGCTATATACTCTGCGGACTTTATTCTCAGGTCTTTATAGACACTTCCCTGCACGATCGGAGCCAGTGTCTGATTATAACCATACTTAGGTGGAGTCTGGTCAAATCTCTCAATGCACCTATCCAGCCATCTATGTGTCATATCTAAGGATCTTGCTGCGTACTTATAATCGCATGGATAGGGTGTGCATTCATCAAAAGCCATAATGATGTCTGCGCCTATTGTACGCTGTATATCCATAGTGTTTTCCGGGGTGAAGAAGTGCCTGGAACCGTCTATGTGAGATGCAAATTTTACGCCTTCTTCTGTGATTTTACGTCTTTGACTTAGCGAATAGACCTGATAGCCGCCACTGTCAGTAAGCATAGGACGATCCCAGCCAATGAATTGGTGCAGGCCTCCGGCTGACTCCAATATGTCCATTCCCGGTCTGAGATAGAGGTGGTAAGTATTACCAAGTATGATTTCAGCTTTTACATCTGTTTTGAGTTCACGCTGATGGACACCTTTGACGGATCCAATGGTACCTACCGGCATAAATATCGGTGTCTCTACGGTGCCGTGGTCGGTCTTTATTTGCCCGGCTCTGGCCTTGCCGCCGGTCTGTGTATGTAGAAGGTCAAATGTCATGTGTAAGATTTGTAAACATGTCTTTCTGGTTGAGTGCTTTTTGGCTTTGTTCTCTAAATATGTATTGGTACTAACGCGTCGTATCCAACTTGAGCAATACGCCCAGTAATAAGGTAAAACCCAATAGAGATGAACCACCATAGCTCAAAAAAGGCAAAGGTATGCCAATGACGGGGACTAATCCCATAGTCATGCCAATATTAATGAAAAAGTGGAAAAAAACGATTCCGGCTACACAATAGGCATAATGTCTGACAAATAGTAGGCGCTGTCTCTCTGCTATGACCACGATCCTGAATAACATACCCATAAACAAAATAATGATGGCTGCTGATCCAATGAAGCCATATTCTTCTCCTATGGTACAGAATATAAAATCTGTGGTTTGCTCAGGTACGTAATTGAGCTTAGTCAGCGTGCCCTGTTTAAACCCTTTCCCGGAAAAACCGCCGGATCCTATGGCCATTTTTGACTGGAGGAGGTTGTACAACGAGCCTCTGGGGTCGCACTTGTCGGGATGCAACCACACATTAATCCTGTCCTGCTGGTGAGGAAGCATGACATTGTTGAATGTAAAGTCGGCAGCATAGGCCAGACCAACACACAGCATTAACGAAGGCAATGTTGTCATGACAAGCCTGGATTCTCCCCTTTGCCAGATCATGAAAGAAATGGCTAGCAAAGCCAGGGTGTCCAAGATAATAGCATATAACATAAGGTCCTCTATGTAGGCGAGAACATTGCTCACAACTAATACAACAAAGCCAATAAGCCAATAGGTTTTGTGGCGCTTTGTCAATATCATCAAAAAAATTACCGTCAATACCAATGCCGTCAAAAAAGCCGTAATATCAAACAATAAGGCACCTATAAATACGGAAAATAAAACCGCCCCTATGATGTAAACCACAGGCGATAAACCTTCTCTAAAAAACAAAATGAAAAAAGAGATGAAAATCAATGCCGATCCGGCGTCCGGCTGCAACATGATCAATCCAACCGGCAATAAGAGAAATGCCAATACCCTGCTAAATTCTTTGGTATTGTTAAGATTGATCGAGCCGCTACTGAGATAATTACTCAGGGCTAATGCTGTACCAAACTTTGCAATCTCTACAGGCTGAAAGCTAAACCCCATAAATGTATACCATGCAGTCGCCCCTTTAATGGTAGCTCCAAAAATAAGAACACCACCTAGTAATACAAGGGCAAACAAATAAATGAAGTAACTAAAGGAGCGCCAAAACTTCCAATCTATAATGGCGATGATGAAAAATAGTAAAAGCGACAAGCCCACGAATAACAACTGGCGGCCCGGTGCATAGTCGATATTGAAAACTGAAAAATCCGGGTCATCTCTGTAACCAACTGTGTATACCATCAACCACCCGATGAAAAGCAAGACTAAATATATCGTCAGGAGGATCCAGTCCATCGACTTTTCTCTTACACTTGCGCCATATTGATTTTTGACCATATCCTAAAGACTTCCTCTGAGATCAGATACACTGATTTTATCCTGTACTAAAAAAGCACCGGGATACTCCCTCTTCAACGCAAAAAGTAATGCTTTAGCATCTGACTTATGTGCAAAGGTGCCGGCTCTCAATTGGTAGAAAGGACTATTGTATGTCCAGCTGAATGTTGTGTTCTTGTGGGTCTTCTTAAGCCGTGCAATGGTCTGCTCCATGTTACGGCGGTCGGTGGTCGAGTAAAATTGAATGCGCCAACCCATTCTTTCCTTGGATTTATGATAGCTGGCCAGATCTTCCATCAGCTCTATTATGGCAGGTTCGTATTCTACTGTTACTTGCTGGGCCTGTACTTGCAGACCCGAAGTCAATAGAATCAAAACCGCAATAAATCTGAATATCATATTACTGTCTGTATTAATTGGAAAACAGCATGTATCGGCTGTTTACTTTTCTTTACTGACGATGGCCACGCCTGATGATGTGCCTATACGCGATGCACCTGACTCTATCATCTTGAGTGCCTGAGCTTTTGTCTTTATGCCACCTGACGCTTTTATAAGCGCCTTGCCATTGACATAGTCTTTAAGCATCTTGACCATATCGGCTTGAGCGCCACTGCTATTGACACCTGTAGAGGTCTTGATGAAGTTGACACCGCTTTCGAGACAAATATCACAAAGTCGCTTTATCGTAGCCTCATCCAGTGCGCCGGTCTCCAGTATGACCTTGATGGTTTTACCTTTTAGATGTGTTGCTCTGGTACATGACTCGATGTCATTGGCTACATAGTTCCAATCTTGACTGAGTATGGCCGAAATATTGACAACAACATCCATTTCTCCTGCTCCTTCATCAATGGCTCTTTTCAGTTCTTCTACCTTGACAAATGTGGCGTGATAGCCATATGGGAAACCAACAACAGTGCAAACCTCAACCGGATTATTCTCAAGTATCCTGTAAGCCTCTTTTACAAAATAGGGAGGTATGCATACGGCTTTGAACCCATGCTCCATGGCTTCTTCGCAAAGTTTCTGTACGTCTTTAAGGCTGCTATCGTACTTTAATAGCGTATGATCAATATAGTTTGATATGTTCATCTAGGGTACGTCTAAAAAAAATGTGCCGCAAAATAGCTAAAAAAAACCACCTCAGGTTTAATTGACTCTAAAAATAATCAAAACAATTTTATGCCATGCCGTGACAATGCTTGTACTTCTTGCCGCTACCGCAAGGACAAGGGTCATTTCTTCCTACTTTTTTCTCTGTTCTTACGAAGGTTTCTACTTTTTGTGGTTGACCTCCGGCGGCGGCGGCAGCAGCTTTAGCCTGACTTTGCTGATCCTGTCTGCTTGTTTTTGTTTTGGCAAAGTTGGTTTTTTGTGCCTCAGCTTCTCTAATATTACTATCTTGCTGTATGAGCAATTTACCCTTACTCAGATATGAGCAGACGTCCAGATTGACCTTGTGGACAAGCTGCTCGAATAACTCAAATGCCTCCATCTTGTAGATGACGAGCGGATCTTTTTGCTCGAATGATGCCGCCTGCACACTCTCCTTTAGTTCGTCCATTCGTCTCAGGTGCTCTTTCCAATTGTCGTCAATTAATGCTAAGGCCACCGTTTTTTCTATGTCTCGCATTATGGTTTCGCCCTTACTGTTGATGGCCTCTTCCAGCCCTGCTGAGGCATTAAGTACAGACGTAGAGCCGTCACTAAATGGCAAGGCAATACGCTTGTATCTATGCCCTTCGTTTTCATGGACGCGCTTGATAAGTGGCATTAATTTCTCCACATAGTTTTGAGTCTTCCTTTCATAGGCATCCATAGTCCTTGTCAATAAATGCTCGCTCAGTTCGTTTTCTTTCATTGAGCGGATCATTTGATCATCGACCTCTGGGTCTACGCCGAGAATTCTGATACAGGCATTTCTCAGCCCCTCGGCATCCTGCTGTTCTTTGTACTCAATGGCTATGTTTTCCATCAATGAGCTAAACATATAATTGAGGTCCACAGCCAGTCTCACACCCGACAGGGCATTGTCACGCTTCTTGTAAATGGCCTCTCTCTGGATGTTCATCACATCATCGTACTCCAGAAGTCTTTTTCTGATACCAAAGTTGTTTTCCTCTACCTTCTTTTGCGCTCTCTCTATGGATTTGGTGACCATGGAGTGTTGGATGACATCGCCATCTTTATGCCCCATCCTATCCATCATCTTGGCTATCCTGTCAGATTGGAAGAGACGCATCAGATTATCCTCTAGCGATACATAAAACTGCGAACTACCCGGATCGCCCTGACGACCGGCACGTCCTCTGAGCTGCCTATCGACCCGTCTGGAATCATGTCGCTCTGTACCGATAATGGCCAGACCTCCGGCTTGTTTCACTTCTTCACTTATCTTAATGTCTGTACCTCTACCGGCCATATTGGTGGCTATGGTCACATTGCCAGGGTGTCCGGCCTCTGCTACCACTTCGGCCTCTCTCTGGTGTTGCTTGGCGTTGAGTACATTGTGCTTGATGCCTCTGAGCTTTAGCATTCTACTTAGCTTTTCAGAGATATCTACAGATGTGGTACCTACCAATATCGGTCTGCCGGCATTGGACAGGTTGACAATTTCGTCTATGACGGCATTGAACTTCTCTCTGGCAGTCTTATATACCAGATCTTCTTTATCATCTCTTTGGATCGGCTTGTTGGTCGGTATGACCACCACGTCGAGTTTGTAGATGTCCCATAGCTCACCGGCTTCTGTCTCTGCTGTACCCGTCATACCAGCCAGCTTGTGGTACATTCTGAAGTAGTTCTGCAAGGTCACTGTGGCATAGGTCTGGGTGATATCACCAATCTTTACATTTTCCTTAGCCTCCAGTGCCTGGTGTAGTCCGTCTGAGTATCTACGACCCTCCATCATACGGCCTGTCTGCTCATCTACGATCTTGACCTGTCCGTCTATGACTACATATTCCTCATCTTTTTCAAATAGGGTATAGGCCTTGAGCAATTGATTGATCGAGTGCAGACGCTGAGATTTGATCGCGTAGTCCTGTGCGAGCTTTTCTTTAGCCTCTGTTTTTTCAGAGTTGGACAGTTCTTCATTGGTTTCTATGTCATTCATCTCACCGGCGATATCGGGCATGATGAAAAAGTTAGGATCCTCGCCGCCCTGTGCCAGCACTTCGGCTCCCTTCTCTGTCAATTCTACAGAGCGTGTTTTTTCGTTTATGGTAAAGAGCAAGGGCTCATCGACCAGGTGCATATTCTTTGACTGCTCTTGCATATAAAAGTTCTCTGACTTTTGTAAGATGACTTTTACACCTTCCTCGCTCAAAAACTTGATCAGAGGTCTGTACTTTGGCAATGCCCTATGTGCCCTTAGCAAGGCCATCCCTGCTTCACCTTCCTGATGGCCGATCTCGCCCTCTTTGAAGAGTTTGCGTGCTTCAGCCAGGTATTCAGTGACCATTTTCTTTTGCGTAGCGATCAATTGTTGTACACGTGGCTTGAGTTCGACATACTCCTGCACATCTGCCCCTTGAGTCGCCGGCCCTGATATGATGAGTGGTGTACGGGCATCGTCGATCAATACAGAGTCGACCTCATCTATCATACAGTAGTGGTGTTTGCCCTGTACCTTTTCTGCCATGGAGACAACCATATTGTCCCGCAGATAGTCAAATCCAAATTCATTATTGGTTCCGTAGGTAATATCGCAGTCATATGCTTTTTTACGCTCAGGGGAGTGCGGCTTGTATTTGTCGATACAGTCTATAGTCAGCAATAAAAACTCAAAAATAGGTCCTACCCATTCACAGTCTCTTCTCGCCAGATAGTCATTCACTGTGATCACGTGCACACCTTGCCCGGTCAGTCCATTCAGGTAGGCCGGCAGTGTTGCTACGAGTGTTTTACCCTCACCTGTAGCCATCTCCGCTATTTTGCCATCGTGGAGTACCATGCCACCGATGAGCTGCACATCGTAGTGCACCATGTTCCAGGTGATCTTACCTCCGGCAGCCATCCATTCATTTTTCCATATGGCCTTATCGCCTTTGATAGAGACATATCCTCGACCCTGTGCTGCGAGTTCTCTGTCGTGATCCGTAGCTGTCACTTCCAGTGTAGGGTTGTCCTTGAACCGTCTGGCCGTTTCCTTGACCACAGCGAATGCCTCAGCAAGCACATCCTTGAGCACCACCTCCAGTTCTTCATCGCGTTGCTTAGACAGCTCATCTATCTGATTGAAGTAGTCCTCCTTTGCCAAGATATTCGTCTCTTCATCCGCAGCCTTTTTGAGTTCCTCCACCTCATTATCAATTTCCGCCAGATGGTCAGCGATCTTCTCCCTGAGGCCAAGTGTCTTTTGGCGCAGCTCGTCATTGCTGATAGATTGATAAGATTCGAAAAGTTCATTGATTTCATCTATATATGGCTCGTACTCACGTACATCCTTATCGTATTTTGTACCAAAAAGTTTCTTTAGGGATTTTGTTAAATTTAGCATATGTACTCTTGATTGATATGTAGAAGTAGGTCCTGTTGCCTTGAACTACCTTTTAAATTTATGTTACAGCAAAGATAACGCGTAAATGGCTTCTTTATTCAATCTACTTCAACCAATTTTCGTTCCATTCCCATTTGATATGACACATTGACACCATCAGTAGAGGTTCTCCTACATTTTATGACAATTGGGCAAAGTGTTTTTTTTAAATTTTATTTTTGTTTTGGGCGTGTCCCTTCGGGCCGGGCTATTCGCTTGTATTCCTGACTGTCTCATGGGCAGTCACTATGTATTTGGTGGCTTCCGTTCGGTCGCCCCCACCTACATGTTCCTGCTATCCATTCTACAGCCACTCATATCACTTCTATCCCTCACGCAGAATATAGTATTTAGCTGCAAGTTTCAAGCTGCATGCTGCTAGTTAGGTGTATTTTGTTTACGCCTGCGTTTGGCATTCGCCTCACTTCGGCTGTTTATGCAAACGATCGGCTATCGCCTCCGTTTGCTGTTTACGCTACAAGCACTCCGTGCTCTCCGCTGTTTATACTTGAAGGTG
>SLDF01000382.1 GCA_007125435.1 Saprospiraceae bacterium | reverse complement strand
TAATCTTAGTTTACTTGAAGTGTGACGGAGTTCAGCTTTTTACATTTCTATAGTTGTAAAGTTTTTAGATAGCCGTTAAAAGGAAATTACCAGAGTGTTTTACTACATTAGGTTATTGTTTTCCTTGATCTGATTTAATCCGCTTAATGCATTAGAGTGTCGTAGTGAGGGTTTAAGTCCAGATATTGATAAGAGGTGTATTTCAGAATGTCATTTTTATCTGGTCATGCATCAGCGCTGCGCAACAGTGGCGACCCTAAGGGAGCCAGACCGGATGGAACTAATGTGGAATCCGGGCCGACCGTTCAGGGAGCTGTGAAGCATAGCGACCCGATGACGATAGGAAGAGGGTGATGCCCAAATCGACAAAATGAAATGCACCCGTTGATAAGAGGTATTATCTAACAAAAACACAAATTGACATATGGAGGACATCACAAACAACTACGCAGAAGCATTTGACAACACACTCTCATCCTGGCACGAGCAGGAGAAGATGGCATTAGAGCTATTAAAGATTATTGGCGATTTACGATTTGACAAGTCTATCGACATTGTTCTTTTCAGAAAGGATATTTTTGACTCCAGACCATCTGAGATATTAAATGATCAATTGATTGCAGTTAATTATGTTGATCAGCCGCTAAAGATATCTGACTGTCTTGCCGTAACTAAGGCAATTGCCCAAATTGAAAATTTAGCACCTTCGAGAATTGATATAGGTAAGTTGGTCCTGCAGTGGAAGAAAACTGATCGAAAAGACATACAAGTCTTCGTCCATGATCAGTTGAAGGATTTTATAGCAACAGGAAGTAATAGCGAACTGGTACCTAAGGATGTTGTCTTGTATGGATTTGGCAGGATAGGACGCATTGCAGCCAGGAGAATCATTACACAGACGGGTCGTGGTGAGCAGCTGCGACTCAAAGCAATTGTCATAAGGCCAAAGATGAACGATATGTATAAAGAGGCAGAAAAAAGAGCTGCACTGCTTCGCACAGATTCTGTCCATGGTGAATTCAGAGGCACTGTAGAGGTGGCAGATGACGGACATTCACTGATTATAAATGGTAATCGTGTGGCAATTATCTATGCCAATAGCCCTGAAGATATAGACTATACAGGATATGGGATTAGTAATGGTATGGTCATCGATAATACCGGTATGTGGCGAGACGAGGCATCTCTTAGTAGACATATCAGGCCGGGTATTACACATGTAATGTTGACAGCTCCAGGCAAGGATATTCCCAATATAGTGTACGGTGTCAACCAAGAGCGCTTTGACGATGGAGAGCTCATCGTATCCTCTGCAGCCTCATGCACCACTAATGCTATAGTACCACCTTTAAAGGTGTTGGATGAGGCCTTTATCATTGAGAAAGGACATATAGAGACAATACATGCATACACTAGTGACCAAAATCTATTGGACAATTTTCACAAGAAGCCAAGAAGAGGTAGGGCAGCTGCGATCAATATGGTATTGACTTCGACCGGCGCCGGTGTTGCAGTATCAAAGGTTTTGCCACGTCTACAGGGCCGATTGACCGGAAATGCCGTCAGAGTACCCACGCCGAATGTATCACTTGCTATCATGAACCTCACATTCAATAAGCCAACTACGGCAGAAGCCATCAATGATTTGCTAAAAGACGCCTCCCTTCAGGGTGCATTAGCAGAGCAAATGCATGTCTCTACATCGGAGGAGTTTGTCAGCAGTCATGCCGTAGGAAGTGTGGCCACCTCGGTTATTGATGCACCATCGACCATAGTCTCTGATGATGGTTGCTCTGCTGTTGTATATGCGTGGTATGACAATGAGTTTGGCTATACCTGTCAGGTTATCAGGTTAGCTAAGCATATTGCCGGAGTGAGAAGAAAGTGTTATTATTAGAGCTAGACTAAAGAAAAAGCTTTCGGTTGCCGATTCTAGTGGCTGTACTTTTGCGGCTATTATAAACGTTGAATTATTATGAATTACGCCCGGCTTTTGGCTCTGCCATTTATTGTACTCATTGTCATTACTTTGTATAGGATCTTTGTCCATGACTTGATTTATCTGAGTGTATGGATAGCAGTTGGCGTGATTCCTATTGTTATCATCATGATATTCGAGCCACAAATCAATTGGCGTTTTTGGAAAAAGTGGCCACCAAAAATGGATGATAAACTACTGAAGATCATCTATCAGTTTTGGCCCCAGCTAAAGTCCAAAGATGATTTTACAAAAAAGAAGCTTATCAATCGCCTAGTATTGTACCCGCGCGCACATGATATCAGGTTTTTTAATGAAGCAGACCTTCCTCTTGACATTAAGACCATGCTGGCAAGTATTCCCATCCGCATGACAGAGAATACAGATGGTGACGAGTATTTGATGATGCCTTTCGAAAGGATTTACTTTTATAAGAATAGCTTTCCGACCCCTGATCATCCTTACTTGCACACCTCGGAGACACATTTAGAAGATGCTGTTTTGTTGTTTTCTTTGGAGCAATTCCTTGCATCTTTCAGAGAGCCTGCCACAGTTTTTCCCATCGGCTTTTATGAGTTTGCCGCAGTATATTTGGAAGTTTTTAGGCCGGTGAATCTACCGTCATTCGACGAGAATGACAAGAAGCTTTTAGAGGATATTGGTCCGGGCTTCACCATCGATCAGGTCATGCAGATAAATGGATATCGCGACATTAATTATCTCCAATATGCCATAGTTTGCTTCTTCTGCTACCCCGATGCGTTTCAGACTCTTGACCCTGGGCGATACCAGGCGCTGGCAAACGTTTTTAACGCATAGAACAAAGTCATTGAGTTTGTATTTTTTTTGCTTTGGGCATCACCCTCCTCCTGTCGTCGTCGGGTCGCTACGTTACAGGGCTCCCTGAACGGTCGGCCTCTACTCCACTATCGTTGCGTAGAGTCTGGCTCCTGACGTCGCCACCCTTTCACATCGCTGATGCATAAAGCGGGTTTAATGCTGATAGTAAGGATATGAATTATGTTATAAGATAGCATTCTTTTATATATACCCTGTCCGTCACAATGAATATGCTTATCTTAATGAAAAATAAACCTACTTAATAATGTATTTACGATTTGTGTTCTGTAAATTAGGCGGATAATATTGACCAAGAGTGTTTTTAGATGGCTTTTAGATATAAGCACATAGTCTGGGATTTACTATTTATAATGACTTTTTTTACTGTAGGGTTAAAAGGCCAGAGTGTATCCATAGACAGTCTAAAGGTACTACTGAGCGACAAAGCTTATGAATTAGTCATAGAAGAAGGAGGCAGGCATCTGGCAACAGAACAGTTAAGTCGAAAGGACAGTGCAGAAGTTCTTCATATGATAAGCTTGGCTCAACAGTACGCAGCACAAGTAGAGGCTTCAAATGAGACAACAAAAAAAGCCTGGGACTTGATATTGAGCTGTCCTGAAACGGATGAAACTATTCCACTCAAAGTAGATATAGCCAATACTTATCTTTATCATCTGGGTGCAGCATTTGAGTATAAAAAGAGCCTGGAATTAGCTCGAGATATTCTGGAGACTCTGCACGAATATGATTCTCATGACGCTGAGAGGAGGATCAAGATATACTTTAGAATGGTGGCTGTATTTCGAGTGACAGCAGTGACAGATTCTGCCTTCTTCTACTTAGAAAAAATAAAGGGCTTAATAGACGAAGTAGACGAGAGCAAGAGAGATGAACTGACAATAAGGGTCTTGTCAGAAGAGGCTGGGTCACATGGTGATGCTCATCAGCTGCGCAAAGCCATTAGTATCTACAAGTCCATACTGGAGATAGCGGAGGCTACAGATAACTTTGACCAGATTACAGTTTTTCATAATAACATTGCTGTGGCTTATTACAGGATGGGAGACTATGGTAAAAGTGAGTATCATCTATTAAAAAGCCTGGAGCATAAACGTAAAAAATACGACGATTGGTCACCGTCTTTGATTACCAACTACAGCAATCTAGCTACTATTAATGTAGCCTTAGAACGATACGAAGAAGCAGATGAATATAACTTCAAACTAAGAGACATCATAGACAAGGAATTTGGTGAAGACCATCCACGGCATATGTATACTTACCGGGGACTTGGTGACAGTCATTACTCCCGACAACTGTACGAGGCGGCTATTGATTACTATAAAAAAAGTCTGGCTGTCATGCACATCCACCTCGATGAGCCTCACGATGAGATAGCGACTACTAGCAAGAGTATTGGTGCCTGCTATATGAAGTTAAATCAGTACGAAGCAGGACTGGAGTATTTGAATACCGCTATTAAAAATTGGAAAGATCTGGACCGTACTACACACATTCACCTTGGAGAGGCTTATACCATTTTGGCCGAGTACTATCTTGATGTCGGCAATATAGAGGCGTTTGAAAATAAACTGCAGGAAGCTTTTAACAGTATCAACTATGATCTGAGCACACCGTACGAGTTTGAAAAAATCGAGCTCCCCTCAGTGCTTATTGGTATGCTGCGGCTAAAGATGAGGTATGAGACTAGTGCTCAATATACAACCGACCAGGAGAGAAGGGAACAAGGTGTAGAATACTTATTGCCAATTGCAGACTCTCTTAGTCAGTTTTTGAAATACCGATTTGATGATATAAGGACTAGAAGGAAACTGTCCAGCCAGATGAAATGGAGGCATGAATACCGCATTCTGCATAACATGTCCACTGGAAATGAGGCACAAGCTCTGGAGTCATCATTTCTGGCTATGGAGAGAAGTAACAATATGTTTCTTTATGAAAAGCGCATTGCTGATGAGGCCAGTGAATGGATGGGGTTGCCCATCAGCTGGATAGACAGAAAGAAAATGCTTCAGGATTCATTGGCTTATTACAGTCAACTATTGGCCAATCTGGATAGAGTAGAAGACAGTAGGAAGTATGATCACGCCCTTGAAGGATACAATCAAATGCAGGATAGCTTGAATAAACTGCTAGATGCGATCAGGTCGGACTTTCCAGAGTATTATAACATGGTATACAGTCCTACTAAAATAGACCTACCTAGTGTACAAAAGCAACTCGATGAAGAAACACTGGCTATCAGTTACTTTTTGGGGGAAGACCATGCATTTGTGCTGACCATCGATAACAAAGAAAGTAAGCTTTACAAACTTGAAGACCCAGTTCGCATCAGACGAACTACAGGCAGACTAAATGAAGAGCTTGTAAACAAAAGCAATCTGAATGTTTTAGATTCACTATGCGAAAATTTGGGCAAATTGCTTCTAGAAGAGGTTCTAACTGATGATAAGTCTAAACTGATCATCATGCCTGATGATGTTTTAGGCTTTCTACCTTTTGAAATTTTAAAGTATAAGGGCAGATATCTATTGGAAAATTTTTCTGTCAGGTATCATTATTCCCACAGCATTCATCAAAAGGGGAATTCACGTAAAGTTCGGGAACAATTGCTAATGGCTCCGGTATTTGACTATCAAAAAAGAGGAATGCCCAATGGAACAATAGATAACGATCGTTCTCAATTGACTTACCTCCCGGAGTCAGAGCAAGAGGTCTTAGATGTGTCCAATATTTTTAAAAGTCAGGTTTTTTTGTTTGAAGATGCTACAGAAGAAAGGTTTAAGACTATGGCACCAGTGGCAGATATCATTCATCTAGCTACACATGGTGTTATTGATGCCGAACGACCTGACCAATCTCGATTATATTTTTACGACCGTGAAGCGCAAGAAGATGGCGTCCTATACTCAAGTGAAATAGTCAATTTACGATTAGAAGCAGAATTGATTGTTCTGAGTGCTTGTAACACTGGTGCAGGCAAACTTCAGACCGGAGAAGGGATAGGTAGCCTCGGTAGAGCATTTGCTTATGCCGGAATAAATAATCAAGTCATCAGTTTGTGGCAAGTCAATGATAGCTCTACCCGTGAGATTATGGTTTTGTTTTATGAGAATCTAAAAAAAGGAATGGGTAAGGGTGAGGCATTGACTGCAGCCAAAAAAGAATTCCTGAAGACATCGCCTGCGGTTTTTCAACATCCATATTACTGGGCAGGATTAGTGTATTATGGGGATGATGAGCCTGTAAAAAGATGGGTGGACTATGCGTATCTCTGGTTGTTATTATTAGCGGCTTTAATATTCGGTCTGACCTACTTTCTTCGCAGCAAATATGTCTAGTAAAGTTATTAAGACTTAGGGGTACTTTCAGTCCGACTAGCTGATCTACATCAAGTTCTCCAGTAGTTATCGTCGTTGCTATCTTCTCCGAATACATCTCTGTCAAAAAAGTATCTTGAAGGTTCTTCGTCTTCCCATTTTGGCTGCTCAGGAGGATCCAGACTTTTGATTTTATCGCGCATGATGTAAGCAACAAAAATACCAATGATCCCTCCCATGAGATGACTCTCCCATGATATGCCTTCTTGATTGGGTAGAACGCCTAAAAACATACCACTGTACAATATAGCCACGATGAGAGCGAGTATGATGGTCTTTATATTGCGCACAAATATACCGCACCAAAACACGAAAGATACCATGCCATAGACGACTCCGCTTGCCCCAATATGATAAACCGGTCTTGCAAAAAGCCAAACCATGACACCTGTGAGTACATATATGAGCAATAGACTTTCAGTAGCAACATCCTTGAAAAAGTAAATGATTATGACTGTCAATACAAGTAGAGGTGCAGAGTTGTTAATCAAATGCATAAAGCTACCATGTAAGAAGGGAGAGAGCAGTATACCGGGCATGCCGCTAATCGTCCTGGGGTAGACACCGCCGATTTGATAAAAGGAAATATTTAGCACCCATTGGATCATGTGTACGGTCCATATGATTGCCAAAAACATTAAGCCTACTTTGAGGCTTTTTATGAATCTTCCTGAGGTCTTTACCATGTTTTTTGTCTTGGGTCTTATTAGTTTAGATATCTCCGCCTCACAAACTTTATGAACCGCTTTGCCCTGGCTTTTTTACTGGGATCTATCCAGTTGTGCTGAAGGACAATCTCTTCCATTAGGTAAGATTTCGCTTCTTCGAACGAGTCCATGGTATTAAGCTTTCTAAAGGACTCATCAAAGGAAGAAAAGTCACCTCCAAAAAGCTCATTTACGGTTAGTAATCGATCATTGATACCAAGAGCTTTTGTTAGATCGGATATTGGACTTTGGCTCAGTTTGTCAGATAGTTCTTTAGCAACTTCCATTTCAAACAGCTCCATTACTACCTCTTCATCTACTTCAGCACCGTTTGAGCTTTTGACTTCGGTTTCAGATGGTACCATATTCGCAGGCTCTTCTTCTACATCTGATACAGTCATATCGTCTTTAGATTCCTCCGGGCTTTCTTCTTCTTCTTCTT
>SLDF01000097.1 GCA_007125435.1 Saprospiraceae bacterium | reverse complement strand
GTACTCAAACACTGTGCATCAAAGGTTGCTAATAAAAACTGATGAGCAACGAGAAATTGTTGATCTTTTCAACTTGAAAATCGAGTGATGTTTGTTGGGTGTCCCAACGCACAAAACAGGAAAAATCACAGTACCTGAATATAATAAATCAAGTCTACGTAAAATTAGCGCCTAATTTCGTTTTGTAATTAAGAGAAAGCAACAATGTCAGTAAGTCCTAAAATTTTGATTGTCGAAGATGAACCTATCATAGCTGAAGATATTGCAGATCTATGCACCATCAAAGGTTACGATGTGTGCGGTGTAGCTTTTTCTGCTGGTGAAGCTATGGTTATGATTGAAGCTTTACAGCCCAGCTTAATATTATTGGACATTAACTTAAATGATGAAATCGACGGCTTAGAGTTAGGTGACCATATTTCTAAGAAAACCAATATTCCATTTATTTATATCACCTCCTATTCTGATAAGGCAACACTCCAAAAGGTGAAGGAGACGTCACCTCTGGGATACATTGTAAAGCCTTTCAATAAAGAGCAAATCTATTCTACCATCGAGGTGGCCTGGTTTCAAATGCAGAAGAATAGCTCCCCGGGATGGCAGCTAGATAATGTAAATCATCAACTTATAACGCCATTGACAGAGCGCGAGACAGAAGTGCTTAGATGTATTTACAAGGGAATGGAAAATGCTCAAATATCCGCCCAGCTATATATAAGTAGAAACACAGTAAAATTCCACGTTAAGAATATTTTTGAGAAGTTTGATGCACATAATAGAGCTGAGCTCATCTATAAGTTGAATAAAATGATGGCCTAATAGCAACCCAGCCTATATAATAGAAAGTCTATTGCATAGTCTGGGTTGAACATAAGCGGATAGCATCAACCCCCAGGGAAACGCTAAAGTCCCTAAAAGTCAAAGATCATCACTGTCCATCGAGGGCTCGAAGCTGACATAGTCAATCCATTGATCGACCCACTCTTCTGTAAATATTTGTATACGGAGTATATCGGCCTTGTCATAATAATCGCCGTGCTGCTCTCTGTATCGGATGATGAGTTTTGCACGCTTCCAGTCGATATATGGGTGCTGTGCGAGGGCCTCTATGGCACATGTATTGATGGCGATCTTGCGGTGGGGGGTCTTGAGCTCGAGTGCTGGCTTGATCAGTAAGAATGTGCTGTCCGGTAGACCCCAGGTCTCTCCCACTTGATCCACGCTCATGAAGCCGCCCAACTGCTCTCTGTACTTGACTATGCGTGAGGCGTAGCCCGGGCCTATGCCGGGAAGAAACTCCCACTCTGCCTCACTTGCTGTGTTGATATCTAGCGAAATTCCTTCAGGAAGGGTAGGCTTAGTTATAGGTTTGTAGAAGGAGGAGTCATTGTCTTTTTGAGGAATTTTTATATGGTGGACGATGTTTTTGTAGATGTTGTCGTCCATGCCATATATCTTATTGAGATCTTCTTTTTTGTAAAGTCTGCCGCCTTTTGATCTGTAATTCAGCCAATTGCGGATGACGTATGCAGGCATACCTATGGCGGCAAGTTCTGTAGAGTCTGCTGTATGTGGGTCTAAGGGTGGACCGTCATAGGTGGCTGATGGCATATGCCAGCTATCTGACGATGTGGAGGGGCTGTCTTGCTTAGGCTCCTTTGGCGTATTATTATCTTTGTCTATGGTATCTCTAGTTGACTTATGGTCGAATGTGCCTTCAATATCAATTGATGCCTCAGCAACCACCAACGTCTCCCGGTCGGGAGCCAGAATGTGATGTACATTAAAGCCAAAAGCTAAAGAAACAACCATAACTGCCGATAATACTGCAATACCTCGCCTCTCTCGTCTTGTCAAAAGGAAACTTAGATGTCTCATGTCAAAATTTTTAGGTTTCATATTCGAAGGTTTTGTTCTTTCATATTCAATGTATACTGGTGTAGGCTCACCTCAATTTATGTTGGTAGGCCCCTTGTCGATAAGTGTTGAAATAGACCCAGCCCATATCTGCTGCTGTTTCCTCAATGGCTATAGCCTGACGATAATTAAATTGACCATCTGTCAATACCCTGGTTTCAATTTTGTGGTCGGACGACCTTATGATAATGCCTCTGTCTGAGATCTTTGTCACCATGATGGCATCATCAAAAAGACAATAAGTCGGCGTGCTGCCATCGATATCTTCTGCATGCTGAATTGGGATGATATCACACTCCTTCACCCCATGTGCCAGTCGGTTATTTTCGACTGCAAACTGTACGGACGGCATATCCGGATCGGCATCGGTAAGACATTTGCAACTATAGCCATCATAAATGTCGATAAGTGTATGACCTTTCACATGGTAGGCGGTCAAAACTTGCTGATGGCGGTATGAAAATTGTCTCACCGAAAATGATATAGTAAACACCAGACATAACCCTAAGGCCACTTTCAATAGATTCTTCTGATAGATGCTAAAAGCCACGCCCATACACAATATGGATAGCCCCAGCAGAACAGCCTCGAATGGCATCAGCCACAGATGAGATAGAGTACCTCCGGGTAAATGGTGGCATAAGGCTACACCGCTGTTCATCACAAATATCAATGCATCTAAAATATAGGCGGGTATGATAGCAATTGATGGTACGGTAGCTGCTGTGATGAATAAAAGCATACCGGCTTTAAGAATCAGCCCGGCCAGCGGAACGACAATTATGCCACTTAACCATGAATATAATGGCAACATATGAAAATAAAATACAGTAAATGGTAACGTGCCTATCTGTGCAGCTATCGAGACGGTCATCAATTGCCATATCACGCGCATCCATGTAAAAGGTAGGAAAACACTTCTGTATAAAATATCCTGAAATGCAATGATTCCAAGTAACGCACTGTAAGATAATTGGAATCCAACTTGATAAATTATATTGGGATCGTGCCAGATCAATAAAAATGCAGACAGGGCTATGATATTGTATATGTTAATATACCGTCTTAACCAGAGCCTGGCTATTAGAATAAAGGAAAACATGGTAGCTGCTCTCAATACCGATGGTGCCATCCCTGTGATGAAAACAAAGAGCCATAATATAGCCAAAGCAAACAGGCACTTAAGCATGCGCTGCCACCATCTGTGCCTACCTATGAACTGCATCATCCACAAAATGGTACCGGCAATTATCCCGGTGTGCAGGCCAGATACAGCTAATACATGGGTAGCTCCCGTGTCTCTATATCTGGTCTGCACATCTTCCGGAAGCCAGGACTTCTCTCCAAGCAATAATGCAGCAGCCACTGCGTTTCGGCTTGGATCGGTAAGATATGCTCTAAGCCATTCTTTGCAGTGTTCTCTTATGCTGAATGCTAATAGCTTTATATCGCTTCCCTTAAATCCATCTAACCTGAGTATAGCGCCTGATTGGACAAAGATCTGGTGGTGTACTTGTTGCTTTGCCATCATGGAGCTGTAATCAAAAGCGTGGGGATTAGATGGCGCCGCAATCCGATCCCATCCTCGGTCATCAATCGCTATATATAATCGCTGTCCGTAGGTGAATGCCGCAGAGTCAGCATCTTGTACATAGACCAATAGTTTACCTCTAGTCGGCTGTGTATGCAGTGTGCTGTCGGTTAAGCTATTAACACGGACAATTAGTTTTGGCTTACCCTTAGCTGTAGAAGAGACTTCCATCACTTGACAGTCAAAACCGTGCAGGTTATCTTGAGGTGCATAACTGAAATGCTGCTGGTAGTTCAGGTCATCTTTTACACTGCTGTTGAGATAGCCAAATAGACCGAAGAGAACCAGAGCAAAGCAAGTTGCTCGCATTTTCTTGACAAACTGGCCGTAAAACAAGATAAGTAATAGAAAGGCTGTAATACTGATAATAGCTTCTGAAGCTCTGATATATCCATACGCCAAACTGCCTGCTATAAAGAAAGGCGTTATGATGACAAAAGGTATGGATCTCCAATTAATCACGTGTCAGTATTTATTCATTGATTACTGGTACAAAACTATCCCTGATTCCAATGCAAATCTTGACAAAGTGAAGGTGCGATATATTAAATTTTGATTTATACGACGTTAATTTCAGCCAAATCTTTTAGTGCAAAGCTGAATCTGTATTCATATGTAATGAAAGTATTATTTATTGTGAGGTAATGAGCGATACTAAAGTCAACTGTACCATCCAGACATGCATCTTATTCTGCACGACGGACACGCTCAAATTTGGTGTCCAGTTGGTCCAGCGAGAAGCGGATATTTTCTATGGTGCTGGTCAGGAGGTCGTATCGTACAGTATTAAAGTAACCTGTTCGTGTGTCGTATATTGATGCGAACTTTTTAGTGAGCTGATCACAGTCGTAGAGCAAAGGTTCTATTTTAGGTACTTTAGCAGATGGTGCATTATTTTTATAGGTATTGACGCTCTGGCAGGTTTCGCTTTTCCTGACTAGTAGCGCTTCTATATCTGCCTTCAGTTTATCTTTATTGGCCTTTATCTTATCATCATAATCGGGCTCCGTTCGAGGTATATCCTTTTTATCTTCTTCTTTTGTTTTTTCAGCTTCTTTGGTTTCAGGTTTAGATTTAGTAGCGGGTTGATCAGTCTTTGGATCATCCTTTGGTATTTCTTTGGTTTCTTTTGGCACTTTAGGTGACGCCTTGTCCTGAGTTTTAGGTGGATCATCTACGGTTTCGAGTAGAGGGTCTACCGGGGTTTTATCTGTTCTGTTTTTACAGATAAGAACTGTGAGCAAAAGTATGGCGACCAGTATAAGACCGATTCTCACCATATTGACAGATGGCAAGGGGCGTCTTTTCGTTGGCTCTCCCGTCTGTTTTTCTCGAATAGGTGGTATTTGATTGACTTTTTCAGGTTCTTCTTCCGTAGGATCTTCTTTTTCTCTAGGATCGTCCCTGTCGATTTCTTCTATGACTGCAGGTTCTTCATGCTCTTCATCAGAATTAATTGAAGTTTCCTCTTCCGTGTCGGCTATTGGTACTTCCTCTTCGGATTCATCACCGGCATCTTCTTCGGTCTCATCAAGATCTTGAGGTGTAGAGATATCACTCTTTTCGTCGGGTGTATTTGGGGTCATAGGCTCATTTGAAGCCTCATCTTTGTCGTTTTCTTCTGATAAAGGCTGATCATGGTCAGGGTCCGGATCGGGATAGGCTGTAGCCATGACACGAGGTTTGGGGCGATCTGACGGTTCAGTAGGCTCATTCTGGTTTTGGTGGGTCTCGCGCGGAAAGACTGGAGACTGCACAGGGCGATTCATAGCAGGATTTTCATCATCTACTGCTGACTCTTTGGTATCGTTTTCTTGTGCATCCTCTTGGTCGGTGGAAGGGGGAGTATCATCCTGGTCGTCATCGGGTAAGACGGTCCGAAGTTTCAGTGGCTTAAGATCGCCCTCTGCATCATTTTGTGATTTAGGGTTACCTCCTGCACCCTGGTGAACTATACCTTCAGGTGATAATAAAGCGACGGCCTTAGCCATGAGTTGGTCTACATCCAATCGTTGCTTAGGAGACGCAATCATACCATTGAGGATCTCGACAACTATAGCAGTGATATTCTTATGTGCTTGATTATTAAACGCTGTAGATACGAGTTTTTCTGCTATGAGGTCTGGAGCGATATCTTCACCCAGTACATTGGCCATGTCTCCTCCGTCCAGGAAGTCATAGCAACCCTCAGTGCATAGCAGTATTTTATCACTTTTTCTGAGTCGAAATGTCGCTATTCCCGGCGTGAAATTCTGGCTATCCTGTCCAAAGTATCGACTTCGACTTACCTCTTCATCAATTAGGGTCTTTTTGAGCCCGTCAGGCAAACGCTCGGTGCGACTATCGTGGTCGATATTGAGTTGTTCGAGATGCGGATGATCCAGGAATAGCGAGCCTTCCACCCCTTTGGCGGCATATCGGTAAAGCCTACAGTCACCTACCCACGAGGTGTAAAGCACACTGTCTTTAATCAAGATTAGCGTCGCTGTGCATGCAAAGCCCTTGAGGTCAACTAACTCCCTTGATTTGACCATGAGCTGCTGGTTGGCAATTTTAAAAAACCTGACCATCAGCTTAAGTATGTCCTGGGGTTCAGGCGGCAACTCCAGCGTCTCATTGAACAGCCTCTTGACCGTATTGCAAACCAGACTGGCAGCCTTACCGCCATTCCGATCCTTGCCTATACCATTTGCTAGCATGATGACACTGCCAAACTCCCCTGCCGTGATCTCATCAGGCGAGTAAAGCCAATCATTAGCTGCCGGATCCATACCTACCAGCACACGATCCTCATTCGACTCATTATCATGGCCGGGATGTGTATTGAGACCTATCTTTATCTTGGTTGGATCCATCTTAATCGTTAATCATTGCCCTGACAAATATAACGTGCATTTATCAAGTCTAGATAAGGCTACTTCTAAAATCTCCTTCAACGCATGAAATGCAAAATTATGTAATTTTGCTGCATATTTATTTTGATTTATATATCCTTGCTTATCAACTACATCGCTCAGTCTATGCTCCCACCTATCCCATTCGGCGACGTCAGCCAGGTTTCTTCACAAGTCGTCTAAATCAAAGTTGTCCACCCTCCAGCTTACTTCAGAGTTTTTTAGAGGTAATGATACTGTCGCACAAATATAATAAACTTATATAATAGTTTTTATTTATATAAATTCTTGCACGTGTTTTCATATCTGCCCAATTTTTAGGTTGGTTTTTTGGGCGTGACCTCTCGCTACCGTTTGATTGGTAGCGAGAGGTCGGGCTATTCGCTTGTATTCCTGGCTGTCTCATGGGCAGTCACAATGCATTTAGTGGCTTCCTCCGGTCGCCCCTATCTGCATGTTCCTGCTTTCCATTCGTCAGCCACTCATATCGCTGCTATCCCTCACGCAGGAAATCGGTTGTCAGTTGTCAGTTGTCAGTTGTCAGTTGTCGGTTGTCAGTTGTCGGTTGCGAGTTACGGGTTACGGGTTCAGTAGGCTGAACATTACTAATATACCAAGATGGTTCTAGTGTAAATTGATAGATTTTGTTTATTCTTTTCTTGTTGTGGTAACGGGTTGCGAGTTGTTTACGCTTCGCTGTTTATGCAAACGGTCGGCTATCGCCTCCGTTTGCTGTTTACGCTACAAGCACTCCGTGCTTATTGCTGTTTAGGCTTAAAGACGAATGAAAGCTTTCAAGTCTTATTTGGATAAAAGCTGCTAATAAAAAAGCTGCCAAAAGATCCGCAATAGAAGCTCTGCTATAAACGCGAGCGTAGCGAGTTAAACGTGAGCAAAGCGAACTAAACGCGAACGATAGTGAGTTAAACGTGAGTGCAGCGAATTCAAAGTTTACGCTTCGCTGTTTAATG